>NVVU01000018.1 GCA_002733485.1 Robiginitomaculum sp. | reverse complement strand
GCGGTAAATGACATCGAAGTTTCAGCTGATAATCCAGCGATCAACATACAGGGTCGATTAGCGAACTGCACTGCCTCAGCAAATGCAGGATCATCCCATGGATTAACAACGTTGCGATTAAGCCGCGTCAATTGTGGGATTTTTGGTTCGAGAGTAGCGCTCAGCTCAGAGCCGATCAGATTATTTTTTACCAAACTGGTAATAATTGGAACATCGGCCTTACCTGCCGCGGCGGCAAGCTCAGCCACAGCAATCTCAGCGACGTTTACCAAATCAACATCGAAACAAAGCCTGAAAGCTATTTGGTGATCAACAATAACAAACATTGTATGCTGCGACGAAAGCAAAATATGGTTGTTGTCATCTGGAAAATAGCCACTTCTTGGTTTCATTGTATGGAGCTTTCAAGCATCGCCAAATTGGATACTGAACGGCAATTAGTTTGTCACAATCGTGAACGGGAAAATCGACACTCACCGCTCTTTGTAGACCTCCAAGGCAATATGAAACTTCTGCCGCAGCAAACCTAAAGCAGACCATCAACGGAGGTTGCTGTTGGAGCGTAGTCTGTCATTGGTCAAGAGTGGCTTTCAGATGGTTGCGCATTGCCGCCCATGATCGCTCGTCGGCTCTGCTATCATAGACGATGCCACGCTCAGGAAAGTTTGCACTTTCAAAAGTGAAAGCGTGCCGTGCGTGACCATAGGCGTGAAGCTGCCAATCGGCTCCTGCCACCGTAAGCTCCTTTGTAATCGCAAGCACTTCGGCGGGAGGAACGATTGGATCTTCCCACCCATGTAATAAAAGGATTTTTGCAGTGATCTGCGGACGATTGCTACGTTCTGGTGCTGTCAAGCCGCCATGGAAGCTGACCGCCGCCTTGAGATTCGGAGGCGCGGCACGTGCTAGATCAAGTGCACAGAGCCCCCCAAAGCAATATCCTACGACCGCCATTCGTGTGTCGCCTTCACCAGAAAACTGAATACAGCCGCTCGTCATCCTTGGTTTCACGCAAGAATTTGAAAAATTCAGGCAAGCTGCCCTCAAACCCGAATTTGTCTTTTACGGCGATCATTTCACCGCGAAGGCGGGCCACTTCGGAAAGGCCGATCTGGTGAATTTCATCGGCGGTCAGCGTGGTGGTGGTCTGGTTGGCCAGCCGTTCATTGTAATAGGCCAGACCATTGGGCAGCGAGCCGACCCCGTGGGCCTCGGGCGTGGCGTTGACCTGATCTTGCTTTTGCCAGGCGATCAGGCGTTCATAGGCGGGCTTCCAGTTTTCCAGTAAGGAAGTGCGAATATCGCTGGTCAATTGATCCGCCTTGGCCTGATCAATCTTTTTGTCTTTCAATAGCTTGGCAATTTTGGATTTTGCGTCCTTCCAGATGGCGCTGTCATGGCCGCTATTATCAAAAGGCGCGCCGGTGATGATTTTCTGGGATTCGGCGATGACTTGTTTAAAGGCAAAATACGGCGGGTGAACGCCGGTTTTGGCATTGGTTTTTGATCGATCTACCAATTGATCCAGCGCCCGGGCAGACCCGGCAATCCGTGCCAGATAATTGTCCATACCCTTGCCATCTTCCACCTTTTGAAAGGCAATCAGCAATTGTGGGAAAAAGCTCTGAATGGCGCCCATTTGCTCAAAAACATAGCCATTGGTGCGAAACTTATCGGCGGCTTCGGCCGCTTTGCTCTGATAAGCCCATATGTCATAAGAGGTTTTGGCCTCGGCCGTCAGCTTGTCATAATCAAAGTTAGCGAGCAGATCCTGCATTGTATGCCGACGCCATGCCAGCTGGGTGTCCTGGGCCTCGGTGGAAAAATCATCAATCTTGTCCTGATTGGTATCACGGCCGAGAAAAGTTTGCTGGATCGGGCTAAAGGCCAGATTTTCTTCATATTTTACTTCGAACCAGGCGTTCAGGCGGTCGGTTTCGGCCTTGATGGCGTCGGCCGAATATTCCACTTTCGCGGCGAGCGTATCTGAAGGGGCTGGTGCGGGGGCATTCTGACCACAGGCGGTCAGCGCCAGGACAGTGGCAAGGGCAGTGAAAGTGGCGCGCATGGGGCGTCTCCTTGGGTGGACTTGATGGGTGAACGGGAAAGAGCAGGTTTTCTGGTGGGCGGCAAGTCTGGGTGTTGATTATGACTCAATGGCAATAATTCTAAAGTCATTGACGTTGGTGAGGGTTGGACCGGTGATGATGAGATCGTCCAGCGCCTTGAAAAACGCATAGGTACGATTATTCTCAAGATACTCATTGATATCCAAGCCCAGGGCCGTGGCCCGGCTAAGGGTTGAGGGTGTGATATAGGCACCAGCGTTATCTTCGCTGCCATCTATGCCATCGGTATCACACGAAAGCGCGGTAATGCCGGCCTCCCCGTTTAGCGCCAGCGCCAGCCCCGCCAGATATTCAAGATTGGGGCCACCGCCGCCATTTTTGTGGCGCACGGTAACGGTGGTTTCCCCGCCAGACATCAACAGCCAGCGCCCTCCACGGGCTTTCAGCTTGCGCGAAATATTTGCATGGCGGGCACCAACCTTCCGGGCCTCTCCCTCTACACGGTCACCCAGATTATGGACCTGCCAGCCTTTTGCCTGCGCTAATTTGGCGGCGGCGGTTAACGCATCCTCGGCTTTGGCAATGATCGTATGATGTTCAAAGAGCGTGCCGGGCTTGGGGGTCTCGTTGGCGTCATTATTTAGTGCTGCCACCACAACTTCCTCATGGGGCGTGCCATAGCGCGTAATCACGGCGCGGGCATCGGCAAGGCTGGTGGGATCGGCAATGGTGGGGCCCGAGGCAATGGCGGAAGGGGCATCGCCTGGTACATCGGAAATGATAAACGTATGGATATCGCGGGTGCCACAGGCCACGGCCAGCCGCCCCCCTTTAATGGAGGAGAGGTGTTTACGTACACAATTGATATGCGCAATGTCCGCACCGCTATGGAGTAAATGACGAATGATGTCCTGTTTCTGCAAAAGCGATAAGCCGGGGGCAGGTAACGACAATACGGATGAGCCACCGCCCGAAGCCAGAAACAGCATGCGGTCCTCTGGGGTGCAACCCTGCGCCAAGCTCAACATTTTGCGCGCGATGATTGTACTTTGTTCATCGGGAACCGGGTGGGCGGCGCAGGCAATTGCGATTTTTCCTCCCGGAATTTCGCAATCATGACCATAGCGCGTTACCACTATGCCGTGCAGGGGGGCGCTCATCGTCTCAGCCGTGACGGCAGCCATGGCAGCGGCGGCTTTGCCGGCACCCAGGACTAGCGTACGCCCCCGGGGCGTTTTTGCAGGTAAATGCGCAGGTAGCGCCACCTTAGCGCTGGTGGCCAGCACGGCCTGGTTGAAGAGTGCAAGCAATAGGAATTTTGTGGTGTCATCTGGCATTTTTTGAGTTTTGGCATTCCCTTTCAGAGAACTTTCTGAATGGCATTAAGTTTATGGTCGCGCCTTGAATTCATGACATTGATTCGATCATGAATGGTATAATGACATAAGCGAGAGGCGGGGAGGCTTAATGGCCAATTGTACCTGGAAAACCCTAGATGCAAAAATATTGTAAAAAATACAATAATTTACGTCATGTATTTAAGAGAAAAGTCCATGTCGAAAATGTCACATTGCCAAATTTATAAAAATTGTATTGCACACAAATGCGTGAATTTCCTTGACCAGAGGGGGGGCTTTCATACACTTTCTCTAATAAAGCAAATTCTGATATACGAATCCTGGGGGGTCGGGGACGTATTGCACATCGAAGGAGACCATAACGATGGCTGAAGAAAAGGGCGCAAAAGCGCTAGGCAATGCGAAGAAAATGACGATCATCTGTACCAAAGGGTCATTGGACTGGGCATACCCACCATTTATTCTGGCGACCACGGCAGCGGCTATGGATGTGGATGTTACCATGTTTTTCACTTTTTATGGCCTTCAGCTTTTGCAAAAAGATCTGAAATTGAAGGTAACGCCGCTGGGTAATCCGGCTATGTCCATGCCCATGGGTGGCATGCATATGGTGATGCCCAATGTGGTCGGTATGATTCCGGGCGTGACGGATCTGGCATCAGTTATGATGAAAAACCTTATCAAGAAAAAAGGCGTTGCCTCCATTGAAGAGCTTCGCGAGGCGGCAACCTTGTCTGATGTCAGAATGATCGGGTGCCAGATGACGCTCGATCTTTTTGAGCTTGATAAGAGTGACATGATTGATGAAATTGAAATCGGCGGCGCAGCCACATGGATGGAGAGTGCGCTGGAATCTGATATTAATCTCTATATGTAGGGCTGTGGTCTTGCATGAAACGATAACGGAATAGGAAAAACCATGGCTGACGAAGTACTCGACGCAAAAGGGCTGAATTGCCCGCTTCCCATACTGAAAGCAAAAAAGGCCCTTACTGGCCTGGAGAACGGTAAAATACTGGAAGTACTGTCAACGGACCCAGGTTCTGTTGCTGACTTTCAGGCGTTTTGCCGGGCAACGGGCAATGAACTGGTTGAACATAACATTGACGGCGAAATCTATCGCTTTTTGATTAAGCGAGTCGCCTGAACCGATCGCCGGTTAYGCACGTAAAAAATGTGCGGCCGGATCCGGTGCCCCTGCGGTGCCTTCATAGTCGTCTGCCATGCGGGCATGCGGCGTTTATTGGTGAGCTTACAACCGGGGAGGGGACTATGGCTCGTATTACAGGAAAACTGCTAACCTCAGCAGCAATGGGCGCAATTGCGTTTTCAATGATCGGTGTGCCGGCGGCGCAGGCCACCGAAGGGTATTTTCAACATGGTATCAGCGCACGGTCCAAGGCGATGGGCGGGGCCGGTGTTGCCGATACCCGCGATGCCTTTGGGGCCGCGATCAATCCGGCCGGTGCCGTTGATGTTGATGACATGTTGCAAGTCAACTTGTCTGCCTTCAGCCCGACCCGGCATTTTACCGGTTCTGGTCCTGGCGGCTTTACCCCGGCAGGTGATGTGAAATCAGGCTCCAACCTGTTTCCGGTACCGGGCTTTGCCTACAGCCGAAAACTCGCAGATAACTTTGGGTTCGCCCTGACCGCTGTTGGTAATGGCGGCATGAATACCAGCTGGCCACGCGATCTGGCTAATCCGGTATGTGGAGCCGGCCCGACTCCGGCACCAACCGGCGTTTTTTGTGGGGCCGGTACCGGGGTTAACCTCAATCAATTGCTGATAGCGGCCAGTTTCGCCTATAAATTTATGGACGTGCTAAGTATTGGTGTGGCGCCTGTTCTGGCCATCAATCAATTTGAGGCTCGCGGTCTTGCCGCCTTTGGTGGTGTATCTTCCAATCCCGCTGCTCTGACCAATAATGAAAGCGAGTTTGCAACGGGGCTTGGCCTGCGTGTCGGCATCCAGCTTGATGTAACGGACTCATTTCGTGTGGCCGGCACCTATCAAAGCGAACTTGATATGAGCCGCTTTAAAAAATATGAAGGCTTGTTTGCAGATCGTGGTGATTTCAATATCCCTGAAAACTTCACCCTTGGGCTGGCTTTAGATGCAACTCCCAATTTTACGCTCGCGATTGATTATAAACGGATCAATTATAGCGGGGTTGGTTCTATTGGTAATTCTTCACGCATTCCGCGGCCATTTGGTAGCGCCGGTGGCCCCGGCTTTGGATGGAGAAATATTGATATTATCAAATTTGGCGCTGAATGGCGCCAGAGCGATCAGTGGACCTGGCGCGCTGGATTTGCCAAAAACGAGAATCCCATCGGACCTGATGATGTAACGCTTAACATTATGGCTCCGGGCGTTATGAAAACACACCTGACCACTGGCTTTGAATATAACCCCAGCAAAAAGCACAGCTTTGAGTTTGCGTTCATGTATGCGCCAACCGCCAGGGTTTCCGGCATTGAAGTGACACCCAATGGTCCAAATCCCAACCGTATCATTGAGCTGCGTATGAAACAGTGGGAGGCCACCATTGGCTGGAAAATGAAATTCGGAAAATAAAATCTGAACCATTAAAAAATCAGGGCCGTTCTGCACCAGCGGAGCGGCCCTTTTCTTTTCGTTTTCTCTTGCAATGATTTCTATATTAGATTATTCGAATATACATTCAATGTGTGACATTGAACCGCAATTTTTAAGGTTAACCAACCGGCCACCGTTTTCTGTTAGTCAGTACGTACGCTGGATTTAGCGCGCAGGCGCGCCTAAAGGCCGACGATGAGGTACAGACTATGAGCCTTGGCGGACAGCTTTCCCGAACCTCGCTTATGCGCGGCATGGTAAGTTTTCTGCGTGAAAAGGCCTGGCTGATCATTGCGTTTCTGGTCGGTGTCGTCATTTACAATCTTCCGGTACCCGAAGGGTTGTCCCGCGAGGGGCAGATCATCATCATGATGGTGATTGTTGCGGTGATCCTGTTTGTGACCGAACCGGTGCCGTTACCCACTGTGGCCTTGCTGATCATTGGTGGGCAGGTGGTGTTGCTGAACAAGGACGCCAACGTTGTTGCCAGTTCGCTGATGAGCGATTCGGTGCTCTTTATTATGGGCTCGCTGATGCTGGCCGTGGGAATTATCAAGCAGAAACTGGATAAACGGCTGGCCTATCTGATTGTGCGTATCACCGGCACAGGACTGTTTCAGATCAGTGTCGGGATCACGGTTGTGTGCGGTCTGTTGTCTTCTGTTATTGGCGGACATACCGTTGCCGCCATGATGTTACCGGTGGCGCTGACCCTGATCAGTCTGACCAAAGAGCATACCAAGAACATCAAGGGCCTGGCGGCGGTATTATTGCTGTCCATTGCCTATGGCTGTGCCATTGGCAGCATCGGCACCCCTTCTGGTGGGGCGCGCAACGCTATCATGATTGGCTATTGGCGGGATTTTTTCTTTGATCCAACTGATCCGGCGACCAGAAAGTACATTGTCGATTATCTGGACTGGATGAAATACGCCTATCCGATTTTTCTGGCGCAATTGCCGTTTGTGACCTGGATTTTGTTTATAACGTTTAAGCCCGAACACAAAACTCTGCGCCGGGCCGTCGCCAAACTGCGCAAGCAAATCGAGAAGCAAGGCCCCATCAAAGGTAGTGACTGGGCAGCCATCGTGATTTTTCTGCTGACCCTAACTGGATGGGTCACCCTATCAGACAGACTGGGCCTTGGGATTGTTGCCATTTTAGGCAGCGCGCTCTTTCTCATGGTGGGGCTGGTGCGCTGGAACGATATGAATTCCGGGGTCAATTGGGGCGTAGTGTTGATCTATGCCGCTACCATCTCGCTGGGTGTGGAGATGACCCAGTCGGGTGCTGCCGAATGGCTGGCCGTCAGTTTTCTGCATCTGCTGGGTCCATTGCACATGGACCAGGGAGTTCCGCTGTGGGCGGCCTATATTGCGCTTACCACGCTGGTTGCCAATACTATGTCTGCGGGCGCGGCGGTGGCCGTGTTGGGGCCAGTAACCCTGCATACAGCAGAGCTGGTGGGGGAAAGCCCGCTTAAGCTGGGTTATATTACGGCCATATCCACTTCGTTTGCCTATTTCACGGCAGCGGCGCAACCGGCTTTTGCAATTGTTTTTGCGTCTGGATATCTGCGGACGCGGGATTTTTTGAAAGTTGGGTGGCGCATGGCCATTATGTCTGTGGTCATTTTGTTGCTGGCCGCAGAATTTTATTGGCCATACCTGGAAGGTTAAGGGGTGTCCGGGGGCCGGTGCCCGTTTGATGTACCGTCTGAATATTCAGCTAAATTAAGGAGGAAGGGGATTTGAGCATGCGGGTTGGCACAGTCATGGGGATGAAGTTTTCGCCGCGGGCAATGGGGTTGTTTCTGCATGACCGGCGATGGCTGATTGCGGCCTTGATTGTTGGCACCATCCTTTATTTTGTTCAACCTCCCGAAGGACTGAGCCGCGAAGGGCAATTGGTGCTGATCATATCGCTGGTGGCGGTAATTTTGTTTGTTACCGAACCGGTGCCCTTACCCAGCGTTGCGTTGATGATTATCATTGCGCAGATTACGCTTTTGGGGCTGGATTCCAGTAAAGTGGCGCGCTCGTTAATGAGCGATTCCGTGCTTTTCATCATGGGATCCCTGATGCTGGCGGTGGCAATCGTCAAGCAAAAGCTGGATAAACGTATCGCCTACCTGATCGTGCGGGCTACGGGGACAGGGATCTATCCGATCTGTGTGGGTATCAGTTTTGTTTGCGGGGTGCTGGCCTCCATTATCGGCGAGCACACGGTGGCGGCCATGATGTTGCCGGTGGCGGTGACCCTGGTGACGCTAACCTCGAATAATCCCAAAGAGGTCAAGGGATTGGCTGCGGTTCTGCTGTTTTCAATCTCTTATGGCTGCGCTATTGGCGGCATTGGTACGCCCTCTGGCGGGGCGCGTAATGCCATTATGATCAGCTATTGGAAAGACTTTTTCTTTGATCCTACCAATCCGGAAACCCGCCGCTTTCTGGTGGATTATGTAACCTGGATCAAATACGCTTATCCAATATTTTTGCTGCAATTGCCATTGGTGACCTTAATTCTCTTTGCAGTGTTCAAGCCCGAGCGCAAAACCCTGCGCCGCGCTGTTGCCAAATTGCGTAAACAGATCGAAGAACAAGGCCCCATGAAGGGCCGTGACTGGGCTGCCGTGGGTATTTTTCTGGCCACGCTGGTGGGCTGGGTAACCATGTCCGAATCCATTGGTCTTGGCACCATTGCCCTGATGGGCGCAGTGTTTTTCCTGATTGTCGGTCTGGTTCCCTGGAACGATATGAATTCCGGTGTGAACTGGGGGGTGGTTTTGCTTTATGCGGCCACCATATCTCTGGGGGTGGAAATGCAGGCCTCGGGGGCCGCGGAATGGGTGGCCACCAGTTTTCTGGACCTGTTAGGTCCGCTAAATATGGATCACGGAATGCCGCTTTTGGCTGCTTATACGGGTTTGACGACTCTGGTTACCAACACCATGTCCGCTGGCGCGGCGGTGGCGGTGTTGGGGCCGATTGCCTTGCGTACGGCGGAGCTGACCAATGAAAACCCGTTGCATCTCGGATTTATTACGGCAATTTCCTCCTCATTTGCCTATTTCACCGCTGCGGCCCACCCGGCCTTTACCATTGTTTATGCCTCCGGTTATTTGAAGGCCACAGACTTTTTCAAGGTGGGGTGGCGTATGGCGATTATGTCGGCGGCGGTACTGTTGCTGGCCGCTAAATTTTACTGGCCCTTGCTGGGTCTTTGATGAATATAGAATTGAAACGGGAAGGGACTCCTGATGCCTGATATTGATATCGAACTAGAGGTTGAAGCCGAAGTTGAAAAACGCTTCTCGATTCTCGTATGCATTGACGGCTCCGAAGAATCATATTCGGGCCTGCGTTATGCGGTGCGTATGGGTTCTGACAACAGCGCTAACCTTACCTTGCTTTATGTGCGCCCGGTTGATCAGGGGCTAAGCTCTGGTGGCCTGCAAATGCGGGTGGCGCGTGAGAATATGCTTAAATGGGGGGTGGAGCTTCCCGGCACCAAGGCCCTTAAAAAAGGCCGCGATATGCTGGTCGAAATGGGATTTATGGCTGATGACTGGAAGGAGCAGGTCGTCCATACGGATATTACCGGCGACCCCCTTGGCGATAATACCACCGTCTACATGAATGATGAAGGGGCTTCTATTTCGCTTAAACTTCTGGTTTCTCCATCCGTAGATCGCGGCATTCTGGATGAATGTGAAATCGGTGGTTATGACATTACCATCATTTCCATGACCGAAACTGCCGAGGCCAAAGAGCATGCGGGCTACATCTCGCCATCCACGACCTATATGGTGGCGACACAGCATCGCGGTACGGTACTGGTTGCCCGCGAACTTGAAGAAGATCATGGCCATTTCATGTGTGTAGATTTTTCCGAAAAAGCGATACAGGCCGCCGTAAAAGATGCCCGGATTGCGGCGCGGTGCCATTGTCCGGTACACCTCTATTCGGTTGCATCCAGTGAGGACGAACTGGAAAAGGCCAGGGACGTGGTCGCCAAGGCCAAAGCGGCCATTGAGGCCGAAGGCCTGAGCATTGCCGGGGAAAGCGTGGAGATTGGCGATCCGGTGGAAAGTATTGTGGGCAAGGGGCGTAAGTTTTCGCTGATTGTGCTTGCTGATACCAGCGTCAAAGGATTGCGGCGTTTCTTCACCACCTCGGTTGCTTATGAAGTCCTGCAAAAAGCCGCCAATTCGGTGATGATCGTTCGCTAGCGCGCCACTTTCTATTGCATGTTTTTTGTTGATATTCCCGCTGGGTATGGCAGTGTTATATTAGAAGTACCGAATAAACGGTATGGGGAGGGAATAGCGTGAACGCTAATCCGTTTGCAACGGTTAAGGAAGATGTGGATCTGTCACCCGAAGTGGCGGACGAGGTCAAAAACACCACCTGTTATATGTGTGCCTGTCGGTGTGGCATTCGGGTACATCTCAAAAATGGCAAAGTGCGCTATATCGAAGGCAATCCCGATCATCCGGTCAACCAGGGCGTGCTGTGCGGCAAAGGCTCTGCCGGCATTATGCAGCAATATTCTCCGGCCAAGTTGAAAAAACCGCTTCTGCGGGTTGGTGAGCGCGGCTCTGGTGAGTTCAAGGAAATTGAATGGGACGAGGCATTGGAGCTGGCCACAAAATGGCTGGGCGATGTGCGTGCCAGGGATCCCGGCAAACTGGCATTTTTTACCGGCCGTGATCAGAGCCAGTCCTTTACTGGCTGGTGGGCAACGCAATATGGTGCCCATAATTTTGCTGCCCATGGCGGGTTTTGTTCGGTCAATATGGCTGCCGGCGGGCTATACACCCTTGGCGGTGCATTTTGGGAATTTGGCGAGCCGGACTGGGATTTGACCAAATATTTCATGCTCTTTGGCGTGGCCGAAGACCATGACAGCAACCCGATCAAAATCGGCCTTGGCAAGATGAAAACCCGGGGTGAAGCAAAGTTCGTCGCGGTGAACCCGTCGCGTAATGGCTATAATGCCATTGCGGATGAATGGGTGGGCGTACGCCCGGGCACGGACGGTCTGTTTGTCTTTGCCATCATTCACGAGCTTTTGCGCGCTGAAAAGATCGATTTTGCTTCACTGGCGCGTTATTCCAACGCCCCGTGGCTGGTCATTGACGAGCCGGGCAAGCCGGATCACGGCCTCTTTTTGCGCGATGCCAAAGGCAATCCGCTGGTTTGGGATTTAACCAGGAAAAAGGCCATCAACGCCATGGGGCCGGATGCGGATGCCGCCCCTGCCTTTGCCGGGGCTCGCACGGTGAAAAAGCGCAACGTCGTGCCCTCGTTTCAGCATCTGGCCACGCGCTACCTTAGCGATGAGTTCAGCCCCGATGCGGTGGCCGATACCATTGGCGTTCCCGCCGACACCATAAGGCGTATCGCCGCCGAGATTGCCCATGTGGCCTTTGAAGAAGAAGTGGTGATCGAACAGCCCTGGACCGATGCTTGGGGCCGCAAACACGATAAAATGATTGGCCGCCCGGTGTCGTTTCACGCCATGCGCGGTATTTCTGCACACTCGAACGGGTTTCATACCTGCCGCGCCTTGCATATTTTGCAGGCCTTGCTGGGTTCGGTCGATGTGCCGGGGGGCTGGCGCTACAAGGCACCATTTCCCAAACCCATTCCGCCGGGGGTGCGCCCTGCCGGGCCTGTGGCTAATCCGGGTGAACCGCTGGCCGGTCCACCGCTGGGCTTTATCAAATCGCCAAATGATCTGCTGGTTGATGAGGCCGGCGCGCCGCTACGCATCGACAAGGCCTATTCGTGGGAGCATCCGTTATCCCTGCACGGCATGATGCACATGGTGCTGCACAATGCCGCCAATGCTGATCCGTACAAGGTTGATGTGCTCTTTATGTACATGGCCAATATGGCGTGGAATTCATCGATGAATGTGCCGGGCACGCTCGATTATTTCACCGCCAAGGATGACGATGGGGACTATAAAATCCCCAAGATCATCTATTCCGATGCCTTCTGGTCGGAAACCGTGCCCTATTGTGATCTGATCCTGCCCGACACCACCTATCTGGAGCGCTGGGACTGTATTTCAATGCTGGACCGGCCCATCTCGTCGGCCCACGGGGCCGGAGATTCCATCCGTCAGCCGATTTTGAAACCCGAAGGCGATGTGCGCCCGTTTCAGGATGTGCTGATTGATCTGGGCCACCGTCTTGGCCTGCCGGGCATGATCAGAGAGGATGGCAGCGCCACCTATCCCGGTGGTTATGTGGACTATATGGCTAATCATGAACGGGGTGCAGGCTCTGGCATTGGGCCGCTGGCGGGCTGGCGGGGCAAGGATGGTACGGAACATGGGCGCGGCGCGCCAAACCCGGATCAGATTGGCCGTTATATCGAAAATGGCTGTTTTTGGACGCAAAACTTGGCGGATGAACAGCTTTATTTCAAGCCCTTCAACCGCAGCTATCTGGACCATGCCAAGGCGATGGGCTGGATCGGCCATGCAGACCCGATTGTGTTCCAGCTCTATAATGAGGATTTGCAGAAATTCCGCCTTGCCGCGCAAGGCCATGGAGACAAGCAACCGCCCGAAGAGCACCGGGAACGCATCGAGACTTATTTTGACCCGCTGCCGATCTGGTACATGCCGTTTGAAGAGGCCGAGGTGGACAGGGAGCAATACCCACTGCACGCACTGTCCCAGCGCCCCATGCATATGTATCATTCCTGGGGCTCGCAAAATGCCTGGTTGCGCCAGATCACGTCGGCCAACAAATTGCATATGCATGTGGATACGGCAGCCAGCTTTGGCATTGATGATGATGACTGGGTGTGGATTGAAAGCCGCCACGGACGGGTCAAGGGACAGGTTAAACTGATCACCGGGGTTAATCCGCAAACCGTGTGGACATGGAACGCCATTGGCAAGCGCAAGGGCGCGTGGAACCTCTCGGAAGATGCGCCGGAGGCAAACAAAGGCTTTTTGCTGAACCATATTATTTCCGAAGTTCTGGCCCCCGGAAAAAATGGCCAGCGTTATTCAAATTCTGACCCGGTGACCGGGCAGGCGGCGTGGTTTGATCTGCGCGTTAATGTCACCAAATGCGCGGCGCACGAGGCCGGCTTTACCGAACCGATGTTTGAGGCCTTGCCGCGTGAGCCACACGCCGCGCCCAACCCGCCGGTATCGCGCTATGGTGCGGACTTGAAGGGCACACCCACGGGTAAAAAAGCCGATGCCAAAGCCTGGGTTGGCAATCGCCATGAAAATGCCACCAACATTGCCGGTCTTGCCGATGGCAAGGGCAACCATACCAAAGGGGACGCCTCATGACCTCTTTGCCGCAAAATCCGTCCAAGGTAAAACTGGGGTTGGTGATTGATCTGGATATTTGCGTGGGCTGTCATGCCTGTGCGGTCAATTGCAAGGAATGGAATACCTCGGGCAAAATGGCACCGCTGACGGACATGGACCCGTATGGGGCCAAGCCGGACGGGGTGTGGTTTAACCGCGTGCATACCTATGAGGCCGTGGACGAGGCGGCGGGGACGTCCCGCACGGTGCATTTTCCGCGCTCCTGCCTGCATTGCGATGATGCACCCTGCGTTACCGTCTGCCCCACCGGCGCGTCATACAAGCGCGAAGAGGACGGCATTGTCCTGATCAACACCGACATTTGTATTGGTTGTAAATTGTGCTCGTGGGCCTGTCCGTATGGGGCACGCGAATATGATGAAGACGAGGGGGTGATGAAAAAGTGCACTCTGTGCGTTGATAAAATTTATAATGAAAACCTGCCGCCCGAAAGCCGCGTGCCGGCCTGTGTTTCCACCTGTCCGACGGGGGCGCGCTCCTTTGGTGATCTGGGCGATCCGAATTCTGATGTCAGCAAGCTGGTCGCCGCCCGTGATGGCTATGCCCTGATGCCAGAGCAGGGCACCAGGCCGGTGAACCGGTATTTACCGCCGCGCCCTAAAAAAGTTGGCGATGAAATGGCTCCACGCCTTCTTGATCACCATGATGACAGCGCCGATGGCGCGGGCCTGCTGGCCCGCTGGGTCGATAAAGTTCTGTCGGCGTGAAGTGAGGAAAACCCATGCATCCGGCTAAATCCGTTATTTATTTTACCACCGCGTCCGGGGCTGGCTATGGCCTGATGGTCTGGCTGGCAGTGATGGGGGCTTTTGGCTTCATCCCGGCCGATCGCACCTTTGGAATTGTTGGCTTTGGGCTGGCGTTCTTTTTGATCATCAGCGGGCTTCTCTCCTCTACCGGGCATTTGGGCCGTCCAGAGCGGGCCTGGCGGGCCTTGTCGCAATGGCGATCCTCATGGTTGTCACGCGAAGGGGTGGCGGCCATCCTGACCTTTGGTCCCACCGGGATATATGCCCTCAGCTGGGTGGTGCAGGGCCAGAATGGAGGCCCGGTGGGCATGATTGGGCTGGCAGGGGGGGGGATGAGCCTGATCACCGTCTATTTTACTTCTATGATCTATGCGTCGCTAAAAGCCATTCCGGCATGGAGCAATCGCTGGACGTCTTTGGGCTATCTGTCGATGGCGCTGATGAGCGGGGCGCTGATTATGCTGGCCTTACAAGCCGGGTTCGGGTTGGGACACATGGCCGTGATGATCAAAGCCAGTGTCGCACTGTTGGCCTTGGCCGGGGTTTTAAAACTGGCCTATTGGCGGGCTTTGCAGTCTGATCCGGCACGTAGCACCGCAGAAAGTGCAACCGGTCTTGGGCAGTTTGGTAACGTACACATGATTGAAAGCCCCCACGGGGAAGACAATTATCTGCTAAAGGAAATGGGATATAAAATCGCCCGCAAACACGCCAATAAATTGCGGCGTATTGCCCTGGTGACTGGATTCATTCTGCCCATGGCCATGGTGGCGGCCATTATGGTTCTGGGGCTGCCTTATGTTGTGGTCCTGTCCTTTCTTGCACTGATCAGCGCGGGGGTTGGACTTGTGGTTGAACGCTGGTTATTTTTTGCCGAAGCCAAGCATGTGGTCACGCTTTATTACGGAAATAGAAACGTATAAAGTAATTTTTACTTTTTCTGTCTTCATAATTCGAATTACATTATATTTGTATTTTACATTGATAGAAAAAACATCAAAAAGCTTACAAACAATATAGCGGTACATTAAGGATAGTGGACAAAAGCCAAAATTGTCTAAATAATATTATTAATATACTGTATATTTATATGATTTAACGTACCATTTACCTGGCTCATTCACCTTGTTCCTGATTTTTGGAAAGGGGCATATGTATGATTTCGTCAGGACATACACCATCAAATAATATCAATCTGCGCAGGACTACGGGTCTGCATTGGTTGCAAGGGACTGCGGCCCTGGCCCTAATACTGGCGGTCCCATCATTGGCCATTGCCGATGATGCATCGGATGCAAAAATGCAGCAGATGCAGGAAAAACTGGCAGAGGCCATGGCCGCTATACAGGCGTTAAGCCAAACGGTTTCTAGCTTGCAACAAGAGATCGCCTCTCAAAAAACGCCAGGCGCTGCATCGGCATCAAACGATGATATGATGGCCGAGCTTGATGAGCGCGTCGAGGAATTGGAAGACACGGTCGATACCATTGATGGCCGCGTTGGCAGTCGCGCCGTTGCCAGTGCGTTTGATGCCACCAAGCTGGACATTGGCGGCTTTGTGGATATTGCCACGACGCTGGCCATTGGCGAAGACAAAACCGAAGCCTCCTTTAATCGCGAAGTTTTCGAGCTGTTGATCAAGGCCAAACTGGGCAATGCCTGGGACTTGTTTGTGGCCCAGGCCTTTGTGCGTAATGCGCCCTTGCAATTCAGTGATCCGGCCGGACGGCGTTCACCTTTTTTTGCCAATAATAACTCGCCGGTAGTGACCGATACGGTGATTGCCTGGGCGCAATATTCCAAAAATGATATGTTTAATGTGCAGTTCGGGCGCTTTATCACGCCGCACGGCATTATCAATATCGAACACTTCCCGGCCAATCTTCTTGATCCGGAACAGCCGCAATTCCTGCGCCCATTCCCAGGGCAGACTATTTTCGCCAATTTCTCTGACGGGGTGAATGTGCATGGCTCTAAATTTGTTGGCAATAACAAGTTTAGCTATAACGCCTACGCGGCGGCCTGGGCTGGAAATTCCAGTAATATTAATGTTGGTGGACGCCTGGCATATTCCTTCGAAGATACCGGGCTGACCTTTGGACTGAACGGCACCTATGGCGATCGTTCCAGTACTCGTGATGCAAACTTTTCGGTTGTAGGGGCGGATGTTCTTTATCAAAAAGGCCGCTGGATCTGGAAAAATGAAATCTATGTCACGGACGAAGAACGGGCCCCTGGCAAGTTGGCATTTTATACCATGCCAGCTTACAAGCTGAGTGATAAATGGACCGCTTTTTACCGTTTTGATTATCTGGATACAGGCTTGCTTGGGGGTAAAAGTATTGAAAACGCACTCGGTTTGACCTTCCGCCCAATTTTTAATGCCCATTTGCGAGGCATTTACCGTTGGCGCAAAGCCACCCGGGATGCCGGTATCCCTGCGGCGGACACCCATGTCTTTCAACTCTCTACAACCTTCAATTTCTAGGGGCGAGACGATGCGCAATCCTTTTTTTACACTCGCTCTCGCCGGGCTGGCTGGCCTGATGATGACTTTTGTAGCCACAACGGCACAGACGCAAACCTTTGCCGTCGTTGTTAACGCCGCGAACGGCTTCACTGGCGATGAAAATACCAAACGCACGCAAATCAAGCGACTCTACCTCAAAGAGCAAACCGCGTGGCCGGGAGGGAGCGAGGCCATTCCTTTTGGTCGAGAAGCCGGATCTGCCGAGCAGATGGCCTTTGAAAAATCTGTGCTGTCTATGTCTAGTGCCGAGATTGAAGGACACTGGCTGAAGCTCAAACAGATCCGGGGTGAAACGCCACCGCGCGGCATTGGCTCGGTGCGTATTCTTGCCCGTCAGGTCGGTAAAAAACCAGGAGCCTTTGGGGTCATACTGGCTAGCGAGGCCGCCACCATAGAAGGGGCAAAAGTTCTTTTTGAATTCACAGCGAACTAAACCACTCAAAAAGACATAATACGGGAAAGCCTTAATTCAGATGCGTATGCCAAACTCCATATCCAATCTGCCAGTACTGGCCAAAGTGTCTGCATTGCTGGTGTTTATCGCTCTATTTTCGACCGGGTTTGGGCTGACACTGCGCACCAAAAACGCCGCTATCAAGCATGCGGTTGTTGAGCAGGGGGAAACCCTGGATCAATTGCGCAGCGCCCGTAATGCCGCCAAGGCCTTTGGTGATATGAAATACTGGAATGCTGAACTGGCCAACAGTTTGCAAGACAGCTCAATTGATGCCGCCGCCGCCGCCAAGGCGCTCCTGTTTGGCGAACTGGAAGCCTTGCAGGTCCATAATCCTGAACTTTCCCAAACGGTGCGCACCAATGCCGATGAGATTGAAGAGCTTTCACTCTCTGCCATGGACGAGTTTATTATGGACGAGCGTAAAGCTGGCAACGCCTATATGGCCCAGGCGCGGGAGAAGGTCGGCGAAGTTGATCAGATGCTGGGCGCTCTGACCACGGATCTGGCGGCTCGGGCCGAGGCGGCGCGCCAGTCCGCGCTTGGAGCTTCGCAAACCGCGCTGGCACTTTCCATCCCGGCTATGCTGGGCGTTTTGGCGGCATTGGCCATTGCCGGCGCAGCACTTTTCAGCCTGGTGGTGACGCCCATCCGTCGCATGACCTATGCAATGTTAAAACTGGCCGATGGGGATGCCACCATTGCATTGCCCGCCGAAGGCCAAAAGGACGAGATTGGAAATATGGCGGGGGCTGTGGCCGTGTTTCGGGAAAATATGATCGAGGCGGAACGCCTGCGCAAAGAACAATTGAAAGTTGAAGAACGTGCCAGGGTAGAAAAACGGGGCACGATGAACCAGCTGGCCGATGATTTTGAAGCCTCGGTAACTGAAATGGTTGACACTGTGGCCTCTTCTGCGGGGCAGATGCAGGTCAGCGCACATGAACTGGCCGATACGGCGCGCTCGTCGGGCAAAGAGGCCAATGGTGCGGCAAAGTCTTCCCGCGAATCCGCTGACAACATTGAAATGGTGGCGGCGGCAACCGAAGAACTTAGAAGTTCGATCAAGGAGGTCACTGAACAAATCAGTACCTCCGCAGAATTTGCCCACAGCGCTGCTGATGCCGCCCGCGAATCCAATATGGTGGTCAAAAGCCTTGGCGAAGCGGCGGCCCGTATCGATAGCATTGTGCAGATTATTCAGGACATTGCCGAACAAACCAACCTTCTGGCCCTGAACGCCACCATCGAAGCGGCCCGTGCCGGGGATGCGGGGCGCGGCTTTTCGGTGGTGGCCTCCGAAGTTAAAGGCCTGGCCGAGCAAACCACCAAAGCCACTCAGGATATCAGTGACCAGATCAAGGATATTCAGGATGTGGCCAAAATCAGCGTCGAGCAGATCGGCGAAGTGGCCAAATCCATTGGTCATATCGAGGAGCGTCTGGCCAATGTATCCTCTGCTGCCAAAGAACAATCGGCAACCACCGGCGAAATCAGTGAAAGCATCCGCCGGGCCGCCGAACATTCCAAACTGATTTCACAATCGGTTACCCAACTGGCCGATGCGTCCTCGACTACTGAAAGCACTTCGGTGCAAACCCATGAAGCCACAGTGGAAATGACCTTGCAGACTGAGCGTTTAGGGGCCGAGGTCCGTGAATTCCTGGCCCGGGTACGCAGCGCCTAAGATTTGTTTCCAGGTCCCAAATTCCCTATTCTAGCTCCGTTTCTCAGGGTGGCTATAAACGGGCTTTATCCCCGCTTGTTCGGGTGATCCAGTTTAGTTTCCATGCCCGTTCTGGATTACCGGGCAAGCCCGGTAATGACAAATAGAGGTTGAAATACCCCCCTCATCCTGAGATGCGTAGCCCTAATATTTGGGCGAAGCCTCGAAGGATGGAGACCCTAAACCCAGGGCCCTCGGACTTGATCCGGCTTGGCCTTTGCGGGAACCCCAAGGAGGGAAACCGGTCCATAGAATGGACGGGTAATCCAATTCCACTGGTGGTCGGTTAATCTGGCATCGTTAGTCGCAATTCAGCATGCAAAACAACCCAGGCAAGTGCAGGGTATAATTTACAACCTGTCAACCATATAGGGCATATATTTAAAATAACACGTATAGATGGTATTTGTATATTACACAGACCAGAATTGAAAAAGGAAGCAGGATGGAAACATCTGGGCATACAAGCGATGCTGCGGCAGACCTTGAGCAGGTCGTGCATAAGGCCAGTGATTTACATTCTATCATCGCTGTCACTGATGAAAACGGGATTATCAACTATGTAAACCGTAATTTCATTCAACTTTCCGGGTATGGTTGGGACGAACTGGTAGGCAAGACTCATGCCGTGGTCAATTCCGGTTTTCACTCACCGGAATTTTTTAAAATGCTATGGCAATACATATCTTCTGGAAAACCATGGCGGGGTAATATTCAGAACCGCAAAAAAAATGGAGAGTTTTACTGGGTCGATACGACAATTTGCCCTATGCACAATACGGATGGAAGTATTTTTGGATACACATCGGTGCGCACCGATGTAACGGCGCTGGTTTTGGATAAAAACCGTCGTAAACTGGAAGCGGAAAATGCCGCTTGTTTAAAGGCGCTTTATGAAATCACCTATGCAACGACGAGTGTCTCCGATGTTGTGGATGCGGCTCTGGAAATATTACTGTCAGTTTCCTGGCTGAAACTGTCTGACAAGGGCGGCATATTTTTTGCTGATCCGCAGTCGAAGACCTTGCACCTGGAAGGATCGCGTAACCTAGGAGAACTGAAGCATGTGTGTTCCAGAGTTGCTTTTGGGCATTGCCTGTGTGGCCGCGCTGCGCAAAGCCAGGAAATACAATTCGCAAGCTGCTTAGACGAGCGTCATGAGGTGCGTACGGAAAACATGAAACCCCATGGTCATTATAATGTACCATTGATGTTTGATCATGAATTACTGGGTGTTCTGGTAGTCTATCTCAGCCATGGATCCGAGCGCTGTAAGGAACAAGAGGAGTTTCTGCAAACCTTTTGTAGCTCTCTGGCGATTATTCTCCGGCTCAAGCAAAAGCAGATACGGCTCAATAACGAGGTTGAACGCTCAAACGCTTTAGCCAAACAGGCCCAAAAGGCCAGTGAAGAGGCTATGCAGGCCGCTGAAGCCAAAGCTAATTTTCTGGCAACCATGAGCCATGAAATCCGCACTCCAATGAACTCGGTTATTGGCATGCTATATCTAATGGAACAAAGTGATCTGAGTAAAGAACTGGGTGAATATGTCTCCATCGGTAAAAGCTCCGCCGACAGTCTGATGCACATCATTGACGACATATTGGATTATAGCAAATATGAACAGGGTGCCTTCACTCTGGAGGAGTTACCGTTCGACCTGCGCAGCCTGTTAAGCCAGAGTATGGAGCCGTTTCGCTCACCGGCTCAGGCCAAGGGGCTGGAGCTGTTTTTACAGGTCAATGAAGGCTTGCCTCCCCATATTGTGGGTGATCCGGCGCGCTTGCGGCAAATCCTCACCAATCTGGTATCCAATGCCCTGAAATTCACCACCAGCGGACGGATAGAGGTCAAGGTGGATATGACGGGAACGCCGGAAGATCCAGAAATGCAGATCATGGTGATTGATAGCGGACCTGGCATTGAGCCAGATGCCCTGAGTTGTATTTTTGAACGCTTCAGTCAGGCCGATACTTCTATCACGCGCCGTTTTGGGGGCACGGGCCTGGGGCTGGCGATTTGCAAGACTCTGGCCGAGGCTATGGGCGGTAAAATCGGGGTGGAAACCGTACTGGACGAGGGTAGCCGCTTCTGGCTGAGATTGCCGGTTAAGGCGGTACAATCCGAGGCCATTGCAAGCCCGCTGGGGGATGACAGCGACAAAGAGGCATTGATGGAAATACCGCTCAATATTCTGGTGGCGGAAGATAATCTGCACAACCAGTTCCTGATCCGTAAAATGCTGGAGGCCAATGCCCATCATGTCACCTGTGTTGATGATGGCCTGCAGGCGGTGGAATTGGCTGCCAGCATGGAATTTGATGTGATCCTGATGGATCTGCAAATGCCAGTGCTGGACGGCCTCAGTGCCACCCGGGAAATTCGCAAACTGCATCTGCCCTATGGCAAGGTGCCGATTTATGCAGTCAGTGCCAATGCCCTCAGCCAGCACCATGAACAAACCAGAGCGGCGGGCATGGACGGGCATATCAACAAGCCGATCCAGCCCGTCGAATTATACGGCGTGCTGGCACAGATCTCCGCAGATAAAGGCATACAGAACGCGCCTCTGGTGATGAGCTGTGGATAGGGTGGGGCTATTCTTTGCGCATTTTGTCTCGCAGGGCGCGGAATTCATTGCCTTTATACCAATTTGGCCAAACGCCATCATGGCTCATGGTTTCGCCCACTTCATATAAAATGCTGGCGTCTTCCACGATGCCCGAAAGATCCCAATCGGCTGAATATTCATCCGCTGGTTTGTGATAACGGTCCGCCGTATAGCCTTCGGTAAAGGCCTTGCCGGCGGCCTTGCCACCCTGCACCAGATCTTCGCCGCCCGCGCCATAAATCATCGGCACACCTTTTTTGGCAAGACTGATATGATCCGAACGGTAAAAATGCCCGGCTTCGGGGGTCTGGTCCGGCACCAGGTGTTTGCCATGACGGGCGGCCTTTTCTTTGAGGATGTCTTCCATTTCCGAGGCGCCAAAGCCGACAACCTCCATATCTCTGGTGCGGCCCATAGGCATCAGCGCATCAATATTGATGCCGCCGACAATATCTTTAAGAGGCACGAAGGGGTCTTCGGCAAAATAGGCAGAGCCAAGCAGACCTGATTCTTCAGCCGTTACCGCCAGAAACAGGATCGAGCGGTCCGGGGGTGTTTCCTGATGCACAAAGGCATCGGCAATGCCTAAAATGGCGGCCACCCCGGTGGCGTTATCGACGGCACCATTATAGATGCCGTCTTCGCCTTCGGGCACATCCTTTTTGCCCAGATGGTCCCAATGGGCCATATAAAGTACGTATTCATCCGGGGTTTTGGCCCCGGGAAGCACCCCGGCGACATTGCGCGAAACCAAATGTTTTATGCCGGTCTTGACCATTCCGGAGGCTTTGACGCCCTTCATCAATGATGGCTTGAAGCCCTTTTGGGCGGCGCTTTCTTTCATGGTTTCATAATCACTGCCCATGGCGGCAAACAGCCTTTGCGCAGCATCATGGGAAATCCACCCTTCCAGTTTGGTACGATTGGCACCGCCGTCCGGGCGCTCCAGATCATATTGTGCCCCGGCCCAGGAGCCGGAAACCACTTCCCAGGGATAACTGGCAGGGGCAGTTTCGTGGACAATAATGGCCGCCGCCGCGCCCTGACGCCCGGCTTCTTCAAACTTGTAGGTCCAGCGCCCGTAATAGGTCATCGCCTTGCCGTTAAAAAGCGCCGCATCGTGGGTGGCAAAGCCCGGGTCATTGACCAGCATCACCACGGTTTTTCCTTTTACGTCCACACCGGCATAATCATCCCAGTTATATTCCGGGGCCACAACGCCATAGCCGACAAACACCACATCGGTGTCATCAAAGCTCAAACTTGCATCAATGCGCTTGGTCCAGAAAATTTCATCGCTGCCAAAGGGGATATTCAGGGCATCGCCATTGACGGTAAAGCCAAAATGCGATGCGCCTTCATCCAGGGTGGCCTCGACCAGCGGAACGCGCTCAAAATAGCCGCCATCCACGGCACCTTTCAGGCCGATGCGGGCCATCTCATCGGCAATCCACTGGCTGGCGGCAATGCCGCCGGGGGTAGTTGRGGCGCGGCCTTCAAACTTGTCATCCGCCAATYGTGCTATGCGTTCTCCCAGTGCGTCTTGCGAAAGCACGATGGCTGGGCTGGCCTCGGCGATAATGCCGGTCACCTTTTCCCCGCGCGGCAGGGGCGTGGGATCCGGTGYGGTGATTTTCTGGTTTTTGGCATCGATGGGGGCATCGGCCTGCGGCGCGCAGGCGGCAAGGGTGCCAATGCTCAGACCGGCAAGGGTAAGAATTTTAAGCGTGCGATTGATTTTCATGTTTGATGGCTTTCTATACGGCAATTCTGTGATTACCTGGTGCAGGGTTGTGTCCTTAATGAAACAGGAAAGAGGCTAAGGGTCAGGGGCCAAAACGGGTCATGATCAGGGTGTTTTTGCCATTGATTTTTTCACTGTGAACCTGGACGTAAAATAGTTGTGATTTTTTAACCGCATCCAACAGCAATAAGTTTTGGGCCATGTGTGATTGTCGGCCGCCGTGGGGAAATCGATCAATTCTACCCACGCCCAGTATATTTGCAGTTATTCCTTGTGGCGAGATCTTCACAGAACGCACAGGGCTTTCGGCATTCTTGAAAAAAAACACGCCTGGTTCACTTGCCGCTACGGGCCTGTCCACCCATGCGCATTGCCCATGGCYGGGCTTTTGCCGACTGGCGGCATTGGGGGATCGGCGAAAATAAACTCTGATTGTTGGCTTGCCGCTGAACCATGGGTCATGAAACTGAAAAGTTGCCTCAACGCCATTACAGACCAGCGTGTAATCCTTGGGGGCGGCCAGGGCGTTCTGGGCGGTGGCCAGAACGGTGCCAAGTGCCAGCATTCCTGCCAGCAATACTAAAGGGGTTCGCATAATTGCATCCTTTCTATCAAAGCTGTCCACTCACGCTTATGACATGATATGGAGGTTTGGATATCTATACAAGAGTGACAAATTCGCCCGGTTACATATACAGGCTGGCGTCCGGTCCACCCCCGTCCTAGTCTGTCTTCTCCAGGGAGAGAGCCATCATGAATCATTTCAAAACACTGCTGATTTCCAGCGCCTTTCTAATCGGGCTGCCCGGTGCCGCCATGGCCGGGGACAGTGCCGCCAGCGCCAAGATACTAATCGAAAAAGCACAAGAGAGTACGCTGGGTTGGGACATTGTACAAAGCCTGACGACCGAGGTGGGGCCGCGCCTTGCCGGGTCGGATGCCGAGGCGCGGGCGCGGGACTGGGCGGTAAAAAAACTGAACGCACTGGGCTTTGCCAATGTGCATGTGGAACCTTTCGAGATGGAAGGCTGGCAACGGGGCAGCATTGCTTTAAACGTTGGTGCCCCCTATCCGCAACGTCTGGTGGCTACCGCGCTGGGGGGCTCGATCGGTACGCCGGTGGGCGGCATTACCGCGCCGGTGGTGCGCTTTGAAAGCCTGCAGGATTTGCGCGATGCCAAAATCGGCTCGCTGAAAGGCAAGATCGCCTTTGTCGATAGCAAAATGACCCGCACCCAGCGCGGTTCCGGCTATAGAGTGGCCGTGCAAAAACGTTCTGCCGGGCCCTCCATAGCGGCCGAACGCGGGGCGCTGGCGCTGCTTATCCGGTCCGCCGGTACCGATTATCAGCGTAATGCCCATACCGGCGGCCTGCGCTATGATGATAAACAGCCGCGCATTCCCGCCGCCGCGCTTTCCAACAATGATGCGGATCAATTGGGGCGCTTATTGGCGCTAAAATCAGATCTGCCGCTCAGCCTGTCTATGAGTTCCAGGCGCATTGGCAAAGTTATGTCTGGCAATGTCATTGGCGATATTATCGGCAGCGAATATCCGGACGAAATTGTGCTTTTGGGTGCACATCTGGACAGCTGGGACGAAGGTACGGGGGCCATTGATGATGGCACCGGGGTGGCCATCATTACTGCGGCGGCCAAGCTGGTTTCCATGCACGCCCGGCCCAAACGCACCATTCGCGTTGTGCTGTTTGGTGCTGAGGAGCCGGGCCTGATCGGGGCCAAGGACTATGTGAAGAAGCACAAGGACGAACTGGACAAGATTATTATGGTGTCCGAATCCGACTTTGGCTCGGGACGCATCTGGCGCATGGATACTGGCATTGCCAAGGCAGACGAGGCAAAGGCCGATGCCATTTTGCGGGTGCTGGCACCATTGGGCGTTTTGCCGGGGGCGCGTACGGCGTCCGGCGGCTCTGATGTGTCGGCGCTGTCGGCGGCGGGAACGCCCGCCATCACTATGGGGCAGAATGGCTGGGACTATTTTGATCTGCACCACACCCCCAATGATACGCTGGACAAGGTTGACTCGGATGATCTGGCACAAAATATTGCCGTTTATGCGGCTTTTGCCCTGATGGTTGCCAATACTGAAGGCGGTTTTCACCCGCCAGCAGAACCGGCTAGCGAAGAATAAGTCAGCAAAGATGAGGAGATTGTACAATGTCTGAACAAAATGACGTGATTCTGGATGCCAGCCCCGGCGGGTTGGCCACCATAATGATTAACCGGCCGGAACTGCACAATGCCTTTAACGGCGAAGTGGTGGAACAGCTCGCCGATGCCTTTGAAACCGTGCGTACGTCCAATTGCCGGGCAATGATATTGCGCGGTGCAGGCAAAAGCTTTTCCGCCGGCGGTGATTTGAAATGGATGCGCGCGGCGGGGCATTATACCAAATCGGAAAACGAAAACGATGCGGTGAAACTGGGCCATATGCTGAAAAAACTGGCCGACCTGCCCATGCTGACCATTGCCAGCGTACAGGGGGCCTGTATGGGCGGCGGCTGTGGTCTGGTGGCGGCCTGTGATGTGGCCGTGGCCCGCAAAGACGCTAAATTTCGCTTTTCCGAAGTGCGCCTTGGCCTGATCCCGGCGGTCATTTCGCCCTATGCGGTGCGGGCCATTGGGTCGCGATGGGCGCGTGCCCTCTTTGCCACTGGCGAAGGCTTTAACGGTGATTACGCGGAAAAAATTGGCCTGGTACATTATACCGTGGACGATGAAAACGGTATGGAAGAAATGATGGAATATCTGGTCAAACTGGCCTTCCATACCGCCCCCGGAGCCGTCGCGGCGGCCAAGGAACTGGTCGATGATGTGGCGGATCGGCCCATTACCGAAGACCTGATCCATATGACCGCCAAACGCATTGCGGCCATGCGCGCCTCGGACGAGGGCAAAGAGGGCCTGACCGCGTTTTTGGAAAAACGCAAACCCAACTGGGCAGAATAATTTATGAGTAAATCCATTTTGGCTGAACCGCTGACCCTGCCGTGCGGCGTGGTCCTTGGAAATCGCTTGTGCAAGGCGGCCATGACCGAAGGACTGGCGGACCGTCATAACCGCGCCACACGCGGGCATGAACGGCTTTACCGGCGCTGGGGAGCGGGCGGTATCGGCATGATGCTAACCGGCAATGTGCAGGTGGATCATCGTTATCTGGAACGCCCGGGCAATGTGGTAATCGAAGGAGAGCAAAGCCTCAAGCAATTGGAGGCCCTGAAACGCTGGTCGGCGGCGGCCAAGGAAAATGGTGCGGCCATCTGGATGCAAATCAGCCATGCGGGTCGCCAGACCATGAAATATGTGGCCAGCGAGCCGGTGGGGCCATCGGCGGTGCAGGTGGAGATGCCGGGTGGCATGTTTGGCAAGCCCCGTGCGCTGAGCGCGGATGAGATCACCGACTTGATCGGGCGTTTTGCCCACACGGCGCGTATAGCGCGCCAGACCGGCTTTGACGGGGTGCAGATCCATGCGGCGCATGGCTATTTGTTGTCGGAATTTCTCAACCCGCTGACCAATAAGCGCGAGGACCAGTGGGGAGGATCGCTGGAAAACCGCGCGCGTTTGCTGCGCGCCGTCATTACGGCCGTACGCGAGGCCGTGGGCGCAGACTTTCCGATCAGCGTGAAGTTGAATTCATCAGACTTTCAAAAAGGCGGCTTTGATTTTGCAGACAGCCGCCAGGTGGCTAAATGGTTGCTAGAGGATGGTGTGGACCTTCTGGAAATTTCCGGGGGAAATTATGAACAACCGGTGATGATGGGGGCCGAAGGGCTGGAGCCTATTTTCGAAGAAGGAAAAAGTGAAAGCACACGCGACCGGGAGGGCTATTTTCTGGATTATGCCCGCCAGATGCGCGCCGCCGATACACCACCTTTGATGGTCACTGGCGGCTTTCGCACTCGCGCGGGAATGGAAACGGCGATCAGTGATGATGGTGTCGCCATGATAGGCCTTGGCCGGCCTTTGTGTGTGGATACAGAGGCCCCGGCAAAGCTGCTTGGCGGCGAGGCCGATCATCTGACCGCCTGGGAAAATGTTTTGCGCATTGGCCCCGGCTGGTTTGGCCCGCAAAGCAAGAACAATACCCTGCGTATGCTCAATGGCTGGGGCGTTCAGGCGTGGTTTTGCCTGCAACTCTTGCGCATGGCCGCTGGCAAGGCCCCCAATCCGCGCCTTGGCGTATTTCGTGCCTTTTTGAAATACCAGTCCGGTGAAAAGAAAAAGGCCAAGGCCTTGGCATGGTAATCTGCTCTTCCCACTAAAACGTGATGGTGCAGCCCTTGGATTTGCGGCGCCGGGGTCCATATCTTCATTAGATAAAATGAAGGAGCGCCCCATGGCCGAGCAAAACCCGATTGAGCTTTATTTTTTTCCGACCCCCAATGGCTGGAAAGTGTCTATTGCGCTGGAGGAAATGGGCCTGCCCTTTGAGATGATTCCGGTGATGATCGGCAAGGGCGATCAGTTCAAGCCTGAATTTCTGGCCATCAGCCCCAATAATAAAATGCCCGCTATTATTGACCCCGACGGTCCGGACGGCAAACCCATATCCATTTTTGAGTCGGGCGCAATTCTGCAATACCTGGCCCGCAAAACCGGCAAGTTTTATGGCAAGGACGAGCGCAGCCGCGTTGCCGTGGAAGAATGGCTGATGTGGCAGGTGGGTGGCCTTGGCCCCATGGCCGGACAGGCGCATCATTTTCGTGGTTATTGCGATGAGAAAATCCCCTATGCCATCGAGCGCTATACCAATGAAGTGAACCGCCTTTACGGGGTGATGAACAAGCGCCTTGAGGGGCGAGATTATCTGGCCGATGACTATTCCATTGCCGATATGGCGTGCTGGGGCTGGATTTTCCCGCACGAGCGTCAGGGTCAGGATCTGAACGACTTTGCTAATTTGAATGCCTGGTATGAGCGTGTGGGCGAACGCCCGGCGGTGAAAAGAGGCCATGCGCTGGGCGCGGATTTGCGCGCCGATTTGAGAATTAAAAACGAAGATACCGACAAGGCCAAGGCGGTACTCTTTGGTCAAAAATCACGAGATTAAAAGGATTGTTATGCTGCGCTCCGTCTCCTAGAGTGTAAAAAAAGGGGACGGAAATGAAAACGAGCATTTTAACATTTATTGCTGCGGCCAGCCTGCCATTGGTGGCTATGGCGGCGGAAAACACTGCCGAACCGGTCACCGTGATCAAGGCGGCACACATGATCGACACCATTGCCGGCAAGCGCCGGGATAATGTGATGGTGGTGGTGCGCGGGGACCGCATCGAAAGTGTGGGCAAAGCGAGCGATGCCATCCCTGATGGCGCGCACGTTATTGATCTGGGCGGGCAAACCATTATGCCGGGGCTGGTGGACAGCCATACCCATATGACCGGTGCGCCATTTTATGGTTATGAAGCTTTGCAGGTCTCCATTCCTCGCGCCGCGCTTTATGGGGCCAAGAATGCGCGCATTACCCTGCTCGCGGGGATAACCACAGTGCGTGATGTTGGCGCTGAAGGGTATAGCGATGTAGCCCTGCGCGATGCTATTAATGATGGTGATGTGCCGGGGCCGCGTATGCTGGTTGCTGGTACGGCGCTGGGCATGACCGGTGGGCATTGTGATAGTAATCTTCTGCCTTATGGCTTTCATTACCGCGCCGAAGGGGTCGCCGATGGCCCTTGGGCGGTGCGGGCCAAGGTGCGCGAAGTGATCAAATATGGTGCGGATTTGATCAAGTTTTGCGCCACAGGCGGCGTGCTTTCCAAGGGCGATAGCCCCGGCGCACAGCAATATTCATTCGAGGAAATGAAAGCGATTGTTGACGAGGCCCATCTGCATGGCCGCCGCGTGGCTGCCCATGCCCATGGCACGAACGGCATCAAAACTGCGATTCGCGCCGGTGTAGACAGCATTGAACACGCCAGTATTCTGGACGATGAAGCCATCAAAATGGCCAAGGAACACGGCACGTATTTCTCGATGGACATTTACAATGATGATTACATCCTGTCCGAAGGGCTCAAGAACGGCATGTTGCCCGAATCCATTGAAAAGGAACGCGCCATTGGCCTCGTGCAGCGCCAAAGCTTTCGCCGCGCCTATAAGGCCGGGGTGAAAATGGCCTTTGGCACCGATGAAGGCGTCTATCCCCACGGCGATAATGGCAAGCAAATGGCCAAGATGGTCGAATGGGGCATGTCCCCCATGGTGGCCATCCAGACCGCAACCATGGGCTCGGCCACGCTGCTCGGCATGCAGGACGACATTGGTGCCATTACACCGGGCCGCTATGCCGACATCATCGCCGTGGATGGCAATCCCTTAAAAGATGCCGGGGAATACACCCGCGTACGCTTTGTTATGAAGGGCGGCGAGGTCTATAAGGGCGAGTGATTTATACGCTGGCGCTCTGAAATTACGATCTGCGCCGGCTTTTCCCGATACCAGGGAAAAAGGGGCCGACTTCGGTCTGGTATTGTCGATACGGCTCGCCAATTTCCGCGATAAGGTCTTTTTCCTCAAAGTGTTTCACGGCGATATAGATATATGTCGTCGTGACCACCGCGAACAAAAGATGCCCAATGGTCATCGTGGGCGTGGCCCAAAAGGCGATCATAAATCCTGTCATGATGGGATGACGCACTAATTTGTAAAAAGCCCGCTTGCAAAAATCCTTATGGGTAATTTTTTGTTGCTTCAGGTTCAGGTAGACTTGCCGCAAGCCGACCAGATCAAAATGATCAATCATGAAGGTTGAGGTCAGAACGATTAACCAGCCCGCCCAGAATACAGCTTGCAAAACGGGTCCAACACTTGTGTTGCTGACGTCCCAGATAACCTTCGGCAGGGGCTGCCAATAAACAAAAATCAACACTAATGCCAGGTTCGACATCAAGACATAGGTCGATCGTTCGACAGATTTAGGCACCACCCTGGTCCACACCCGCTTGAACGCAGGGCGGGCCATAATGCTGTGTTGCAATGCAAATACTGATAGCACCAGCAGATTGATAGCAAGCGAGGTGAACACCGGTCCCTCAATGCCTGAATCGATGCTTTTCGGCACAATAAAATTACCGACAAATCCGATAGTATAAAGAAACGCACCCAGAAATCCGGCATAGGCCACCATCCCGTAAATCAATGCAAATATGCGGCCCATGGTCGCCTCCCCTTGCTCTTTTGAATATTACACATACAAGAACGCGCTACAGATCAAAAGAACAGTTCGCGAAAAGTAGTAAAGCACTACTATTTCCGTAGTTGTGTGGGCGCATCTGAAGGGTTACCCTGGTTCAAATGAAATCAACCGGTGGAAATTCAATCGGCAGCCTTTGCCCTTCCATGGCTTCGGCCGATTTGATCGGCGATAAATGGACGTTGTTGTTGTTGCGCGAGATGTTCCTGGGCACCACGCGTTTCAGCGACTTTCAGCGCGCTCTTCCTCGAATATCACCCTCGATCCTAAGCAAGCGTTTGCGAAGACTGGAAGCCGCAGAAATCATCATCCGAAAACCCTTGGGCGCGGGGCAATCAAAAGAATACCGGCTTACGAGGTCGGGGCGCGAATTGGGACCGATTATCGAATACATGGCGGTTTGGGGGCTGCGTTGGCGTGGTCGCCGCATTGGTTCACAGGATTATGATGTAGGCGGTTTCATGTGGGATTTTCACCGCACGCTAAAGACCGCAGCACTGCCTGACGGGGAAACCGTTTTTCACATCCGCATTTCTGATCGTACAGAGCTTAATACATGGTGGATACTGGCTAATGGCGATATCGTTGACCTGTGCCCGGAAGATCCTGGTCGAGACGTCGATGTCTATATTACGGCCTCGCTTGCACACCTGATCGATATTTGGATGGGAGATGTTGGGATAAAACAGGCTGCCGATGACAAAATTATCCTACTGGACGGTCCTCGTCATTTAATTCTGTCGGCCCCGGAATGGTTTTCTCAATCACCACTGGCAAATATCAGACCGGCTGATCGACAAAGAAATATCAATGACGCCCGCCAGTATTAGGCGTACATAAGACGCCACAAAAGGGCGAGGGCGGTACATATTTCGAACGGCACAAGCCCCTCATCCTAACCTTCTCCCCAAGGGAGAAGGGATAATCCTGCAATTGGATTATGAGTATTTTCATTTTTCAAGAATGCGGAGTTTAAGGTGACAGAAGAAAAAGTCCGCGTTTATAAATTTTATTCTCAAAAATAGGGGCTGGCAGCCTTGCAAAAACGCAGGCTGAAAATCACGACTTTGGATGAGTTAAATGCCCCATTTGAGTTTAAGGCTATAAAGCTAGAAGAACCTAAATTTCGAAGAGCATACGAGTCTGCAATTAGCAAATCCCTTTTTGATAAAGGAATGATATGTTTCAGTAAAAAATGGGACAATCCTGTGATGTGGTCTCATTATGCGTTATTGAAAAAATTAAAAAATGGTTTGATGGAAGAACTTTGCCGCACCAAATTTAAACATTGGGAATATGAAAAAGAAATTAGACTCTTTTTGACCATAGAGGACGCTGAAAAAGAGGGGAAACATCTTTTTGCCGACTTTGATAATGAAGCAATGAAACTGCGAGAAATTGTTATGGGGTCAAATTATGAGTCCTGCGGTGAATTTGAAAAGTTGGGGGTTTCTCTTGAAGATGATATTTCTATTATTACGGCAAGGTGTGCATTCCAAAACTTTTCCATCGTCAAGCAACACTGTAAAAAAATGCAAAAAACTATTTGAGGCTTTTGCACTACCTTAAAATTTACTACTTTCGTCATTCCGGCGAAGGCCGGAATCCAGTAGTGAATCARTRTGGATCCCGGCCTWCGCCGGGATGACGGGGTGTTAAATTACAACCCCGGCTCGCCCTTATGTTCCGGGTAGCGGGCGACAAAATCGGCCTTGATCTGGTGCGAGGATTTACGGCCCCCGTCATGGCACCAGCCGGGTTCGGCAAAGATGTACCAGATCCGCTCTTTTAACGTCAGGCTTTTTTGTGTGGCGTCCTTGATGATGCCCACATATTCATGGGTTGCCACGCGCAAAGGATTAAATGAACCAATATCACTGACCAGACCATAACGGGGCTTATCATCCTCGCGCTCGGCCACAAAAGTGCCGAACATTTTGTCCCAGATAATAAACACCCCGGCATAATTGGCATCCAGATAGCGTGGGTTGTTGGCATGGTGCACCCGGTGATGCGACGGGGTATTCATAATGGCCTCGAACCAGCGGGGCATTTTATCGATTACTTCGGTATGAAACCAGAACTGGTAAATCAGGTTCAGGCCAAAACAAAACCCCATCAGCGCCGGATGAAAGCCCATTAGCGCAATGGGAATATAAAGAATAAACGCGCCCGAAAGCAGGCCAGACCAGGTTTGGCGCAATGCTGTGGTCAGATTATAATGCTGTGAGGAATGGTGGATCACATGGGCCGCCCAGCCCCAGCGCGAGCGGTGATAATAGCGGTGGATCCAGTAATAGGCCAAATCAACCAGCACARAACAGGCCGCGCCCGTTACCCAGTTGATCGGCAGTTTGATGGGCGCGATTTGATAGGCGAGCAGCAAGGCAGCAAAGGAGATAAAGCCCACCAGGCCATCGGCAATGGTGCTGCCCAGGCCCATAAATACGCTAACTGCGGCATCCTTGCTTTCATACTGGCCGCCTTTGCCGCGTACTTTGATCAGGATAATCTCCGCCAGAATCAGCAATACAAAAAACGGTGCTGCCAGCGTAGTGATCGGGGGGCCTTGTAAAAAATCAGGCATGGGCCATCGCCTCGCTATGGTTGGCCATTTGCGCCTCTATCAGGCTCTGGGCATTGGCGCGGGCCGTGGCATTTTCAAACACCATGCGCGCGCGGGGCCATGTAAAGTCACGCAATTTCAGATTCAGAATCGCTTCGGTGCCTGATAGTGATTTAACCATGCTTGACGTCAGTCGTCGCACAACCATGCGATCCCCCAGCGCACGGACCAGCGCCGGGGTGCCCGTGTCCATCAACACCAGGGCGCATCGGCCATCCTGCCCGAGAATGATGCGCTCGATAGGTTCATCGACAAAATGTTCTTCAATGGCATGGCGCACCAATTTCTCGTTATCCAGCACCACTGGATGGGCCAGACCGGTCAGACGGATCAGCCCCACCATCAGCACAATGGCAATCAGGGAGGGCGCAATAACGGTCATCAAGTCTGGCATAACGTGCGTCTTTCTCAGGTTAAAAAGCCAAGAACCCTCTCAATGGCCTTGCCATAGGGGGGGAACAGCATTTTACGGCCATTGATTTTGGACTGGCGGAAGGTCGCCTTGGCGTGGGAAAAGGTCAAAAACCCGTCATGGCCGTGATAGGACCCCATGCCGCTGTCACCAACACCGCCAAAGGGCAGGTCATTCTGGGTGATGTGCATCAGCGTATCATTGACGGCGACGCCGCCGGCCAGCAATTCATTATTGGTGCGATCCACCACAATCTTGTTGTTGGAGAACACATAGAGCGCCAGCGGGTGCGCCCGTTCGGCGACAAAATCAATCGCTTCGTCAAGGCTATCATAGGGCACCAGCGGCAATAGCGGGCCAAAAATTTCTTCTTGCATAATGGCCATGTTCGGCGTCACACCGGTGACCAGCTTGGGCGGCATTTTGCGTACATTTGAGCTGGTTTTAGCCTCTTCGGGGTAAATTTCTATGATATTGGCGCCTTTTTCGCGCGCATCCTCGATCAGACCATTCAGACGGGCAAAATGCTGTTCCGAAATAATGGCGGTATAGTCGTCATTATCGTGAATGGTTTTATAAAACCGCCGACACACCTTGGTCAGTTGTTTGACCGTAGCGTCCATCTCATCCTTGGGGGTCAGGATATAGTCCGGCGCAATACAAGTCTGGCCGGAATTCAAGAGCTTGCCCGACAAAATCCGTTCTGCCGCAGTTTTCAAGGGGTAGTTATAATCGATAATGGTGGGGGATTTGCCGCCCAGCTCCAGCGTTACCGGGGTCAGGTTTTTGGCCGCGGCCTCCATCACAAAACGACCTACTTTGGTCGAGCCGGTGAAGAGCATGTGGTCAAAGTTCAGGGTTGAAAATTCCTGCGCGACGGCGGCATCGCCGGTGACCACGGCGACCAGATCTTCATCAAAAATTTCGCCCAGCAATTTTTTGGTCAGATCGGAGGTGCGCGGGGTCAGCTCTGATGGCTTGATCATTGCGCGGTTGCCGGCGCTAAGGGCCGCAATCAGCGGCGATATGGCCAGCTGGAACGGATAATTCCACGGGCTGATAATCCCCACTACGCCCTTGGGCATATAGCGCACTTCGTTCTTTGCCGGTTTGAATTGCAGTGCCACCGGGCGTTTTTCCACCCGCATCCACTTTTTCAAATGCGCCCGGGTATGCTTGATTTCGGTGAGCACGGCGGCAATGTCGGCCAGGCGTGTTTCGACTTTTGAGCGATGGCCAAAATCCTCGGACACGGTTTCGGCGATCCCGTCCGCGTTTTGCGAGATCATTTCGGCCAGACGCTTCAGGCGATCATCGCGCAGCGCGTAAGAGGGGTTTGGCTCGGCGCGAAAGGCGGCTCGCTGTTTTTCCAAAATCGATTGCATGATGTCTCCGCTAAAAAGTGAACAGCGTTCATCTTAGCCCGATCTTGCCGCCCGCGCCAAGAGGGCAGCGCGTGCATCATTGGAAAAATCAGTAAATACGCCGTCCACGCCCAGATCAAAGAAGAAATCAAACTCTCCTTGCGCATTGGCAAAGACTTTGGGCAGTCGGTCGGTGCGGAACGTCCAGGGATGGACCTTCAGGCCCTCTTTGTGGGCCGCCTCGATAAAGCCGGTGGAGGTGCCATCCTTACCCGCCAGCAAGGTCTTGTCGGGGCCAATGCCATCGGCATAGGTGGCGATATCTTTCATGTCGACGCCGTCTGCGCTCTCCAGCAACATGATCAGCGGCAACTCGGTTTTGCCGCGAAGAGAGCGCAAAATGCCATCCTCGAACGACTGAATAAACACTGGCGAGCCGGGGCGATCCCAGTCGGTTCTTGATAATTCATCCAGTACCGCGCTTTCAAAATCGTAACCTAGCGAAGCAAAATAGGAGGGGAGTTTGGTTTCAGGGTAAATGCCAATTTGACGACCCTGCATGGAAATACGCTCTTGCGCTAAAGCCATCACCTCGCCAAAGGTGAGGATCTCAAACTTGCCGTCGGCGGCATGGTTACGGCTTTTAAAGGCCTGTGTGGCGCGCAGGGTTTTGATCTCGGCCAGGGTTAAATCTTCGGAAAACCAGTCTTCGCCCTCATGGCCGTCCTTAACAGTTTTGCGGTCGGCAAATTCCGGGTGTTCGGCTACATCGGTGGTGTCTGACAAATAATGGTCGTGGCGGACAACCAAATGCCCGTCTTTGGTAAACACCAGATCCGGCTCGATATAATCGGCTCCCATGCGAATGGCCAGATCATATCCCGGGGCGGTATGTTCGGGCAGATAACCCGGGGCGCCGCGATGGCCGATGACAAGGGGTTGGGCATTTTCTGGATCGGACATGGGGGTATCCTTCTTTTTGGCGTTCAGTACGGCGGGGGCTTTGGGCTGGCAGGCGGCCAAACCGGCGGTGGCCAACATGGCCGGTACGGCGGCCAAGGCATGCCGTCTGGTTAAATGAATTTTCTGATTGCTCATCTGTGCTTACTCCACGATTTTTGCACGCTAGGCAGTTTGCCGTCTTCGGGCAAGGGGGGCCGTGTCCAATGCGATATTCGGCCCTTGCCAATGGCGATGGCAAAGCCATTTTGCGATTTTGAACAGGCAGAGCACAGTTTTGCGTCATTTCCACGACAGCGCTGCCTGAGTGGRGCCTGTGGTGGTTTTTCTCCTTCTCCCTTTTTTGTTTTGGGGAGGGAGAAGGTTSGGATGAGGGGCTTGTGCGTCCTATATYTTAACTCATCTCCTCATCCTGAGGGATTGCGAAGCAATTGTCTCGAAGGATGGAGAGTGCCGTCTTGATCTTTCGAGGCTCGCCCCAAGACGGGCCTTGGTACCTCAAGATAAGGCGTCCTTGCTACCCCCCATCACATAAATACAAAACCGCTTGCGGTCATCGTCCTGCCTCGCTAAAGCTTTTACCATAAAAGTTTGTACGCAATCAAAGGGGTATGCCCCTTGTAATTGGAGTATACGGGATGAACGCTCCCGACGGGTGGAAGCACAAAGAAGGGGTTCCGCCGACGAATACGGCCGATCCGGATTATTTTCACAAAGTGGTTGATTGCCAATGGGCCTGTCCGACCCATACGCCTGTGCCGGCCTATATTCGGCTGATCGCCCAGGGGCGCTTTTCTGACGCGTATATATTGAACCGCGAATCGAATGTATTTCCGGGCATTCTGGGGCGAGTATGCGACCGGCCGTGCGAGCCGGCGTGTCGCCGCGACCGGGTCGAGGACGAGCCGGTGGCCATTTGCCGCCTGAAACGTGTGGCCGCCGATCACAAGGACGATATTACTGATCGTCTGCCAAAAAAACCGGCGCAGATGAATGGCAAGCGCATTGCCCTGATCGGGGCGGGCCCGGCCAGCTTTACTGTGGCCAATGATCTGGCCCCACTGGGGTATGAATGCACTATATTCGAGCGTTTTGAAGTGCCGGGCGGTCTGATGCGCACCAATATTCCGGCCTTTCGCCTGCCGCAAAGCGTGCTGGATGAGGAGTTGGGCTATATTCTGGACATGGGCGTTGATCTGCGCCTGAATACCCCAATTGCCAGCATGAAAACCCTGTTGGGCGAAGGCTATGATGCCATTTTTGTTGGCACTGGCGCGCCCAAGGGTAAGGAATTGAACCTGCCGGGACGGGCCGAGGGCGATGCCAATATCCATATCGGCATTGACTGGCTGGAATCGGTGGCGTTCGAACATGTGAAATCCATTGGCAAAAAGGTGCTGATCATCGGGGTCGGCAATACCGCTATGGATTGCTGCCGCACTTCGCTGCGTCTTGGCTCTGATGATGTGAAGGTGATGGCGCGCAAGCCCCGGTCTTTCTTCAAGGCCTCCCCTTGGGAGCTGGAAGATGCCGAGGCCGAAAACGTAGATATTATGGTCAACCATTCGCCCAAATCCTTTGTGGTCAAGGATGGCAAACTGGTCGGCATGGTGTTTGAGAAGATGGAATACCAGCTGGACGAGGCGGGTGCCATTACCGGCCAGAGCGTTACCAGCGAGGTGGAAATCCCCTGTGATGATGTGATCCTGGCCATCGGGCAGGAAAATGCCTTTGAGTGGATTGAGCGCGATGCCGGTCTGGAATTTGGCAAATGGGACATGCCGGTGGTGGATGAGGTGACGTTCCAGTCCACAGAATCCCGGGTGTTCTTTGGCGGCGATGCGGCCTTTGGGCCCAAGAATATTATCTGGGCAGTTGAGCACGGCCATCAGGCGGCGATTTCGATACACCAGTTTTGTAAAGAACGGATGGTGACGGGYCGYCTGTCTAATGAAGTGCGGCTGTCCAGCACCAAAATGGGTATGTTTGAATGGCGCTATTCCAACAGTTTTGATGAGGCGGAGCGCCGCGTAATGCCCCATGTTGAACTGGTKAAACGGTTCAAGGATCTGGGCACCGAGGTCGAGCTGGGTTTTACCCCTGAGCAAACCGCCACCGAAGTGCAGCGGTGTCTGAATTGCGATATTCAAACGGTGTTTGATGCGCCTTTGTGTACCGAATGCGATGCCTGTATCGACATATGCCCGGTGGATTGCCTTACCATGACATCGGGTGCCGACGAGGCGACCTTGCGCCAGCGGCTGGAAACCCCGGCGGTAAATGAGGAACAGGCGCTGTATGTCTCCGAGGCATTGCCCTTTACCGAGCGGGTGATGATCAAGGACGAAAACATCTGCCTGCATTGCGGCCTTTGTGCCGAACGCTGTCCTACCGCCGCGTGGGATATGCAGGAATCACAGATTATTATCCACCATGTCGAGGATATGGTGACAGGAGCCAGCTCATGAGTGCGCCCAAAACCACGCCCGGCATCAATGATTTTGTTATCAAGCTGGCCAATGTCAACGGCACCGGTTCGGCCAGTGCTAATGGCCTTTTGATGAAGTCCATTTTTCGCATGGGCGTGCCGGTGGTCGGCAAGAACGTCTTTCCATCGAACATTCAGGGCCTGCCCACCTGGTACGAAATCCGCGTTACCGGGGCGGGCTATGGCGCGCGCTCGGGCGATGTGGACATGATGGTGGCGATGAATGCCAACACCTATGCCCGCGATATTGCCGAGCTGCGCCCCGGCGGCGTGCTGATTTATGACAGCACCTGGCCGCGCCAGCATGTGCTTTCACGCACAGATGTGTCGGTGCTGGGCGTGCCTTTGGCGCAAATGTGTAATGCGGCCTTCAAGGTGGCCCGTTCCCGCGTGCTGATGAAAAACATGGCCTATGTCGGGGCGGTGGCGGCGCTGCTCAGCATTGATGTCGAGGTGATCCGCGCACTGGTGCGTGAAATGTTCGCCAAAAAACCCAAGCTGATTGATCTGAACATGCAGGCTCTCGCGCTGGGTTATGATTATGCCATGGAGCATTTTGAATGTCCGCTGCCTATCAAGGTGGAAGCTCTGGATAAAACCAAAGACAAGATCATGATTGACGGTAATACCGCCGCCGGTCTTGGCTGTGTCTATGCCGGGGCCACGGTAGGGGCCTGGTATCCCATCACCCCGTCCACGTCCTTGATGGATGCGTTTAAAAAATGGTGCGAAAAATTTCGCGTTGACCCCAAAACCGGCGAGCATAATTACTGCATCATTCAGGCCGAAGACGAGCTTTCCGCCGTCGGCATGGTGGTGGGGGCCAGCTGGAACGGCGCGCGGGCCTTTACGCCTACCTCCGGGCCGGGCATCTCACTGATGAGCGAATTTATCGGCTTTGCCTATTATGCGGAAATCCCGCTGGTTATTTTTGATGTCCAGCGTGTCGGCCCCTCCACCGGCATGCCAACGCGGACCCAGCAGGCGGACGTACAGATGTGTGCCTATGCCTCGCATGGTGATACGCGTCATATCCTCTTGTTCCCGGCCCATCCGGGGGAATGCTTTACCATGGCCGCCGATGCGTTTGACCTCGCCGAACGTTATCAAACCCCGGTGTTTGTGCTTTCCGACATCGATATTGGCATGAATGACTGGATGGTGGACGAGTTGCAATGGGATGATGCCCGCCAGCCCGATCGAGGCAAGGTATTGAATGCCGAACAGATTGAAAGTCTGGAAAAATTTCATCGCTACCAGGACGTTGATGGCGATGGGATTGCGTATCGTACGCTGCCTGGAACTCATCCCAAGGGGGCGTATTTCACCCGAGGTTCCGGCCATAATTCCAATGGTGATTATACCGAGAACGAAGCCGAGTATCAGGAGGTTCTGGACCGTCTGGTGCGTAAATGGCGCGGCGCGGCGGACCATGTGCCGGCGCCCATCATACGCAAGGCCAAGGGCGGCAAAGCGCGCTGGGGTATTCTGGCCTATGGCAGCTCGGATTGCGCGGTGCTGGAGGCTTGCGATACGTTGGCGGCCGAAGGCCTGCACATGGATTATATGCGCGTGCGCGGATTTCCCTTCTGCGATGAAGTTTCAGACTTTGTGATGGCTCATGACCATGTTTTTGTGGTCGAGCAAAACCGCGATGCGCAATTGCGCGGGCTTTTATTGCTGGAAACGCAAATTCCACGGGCCAAATTGCTACCACTTCTGCACTATAGCGGCGAACCTCTGACCTCGCATTTTGTACACGCACACATCAAAGACGCCGCCCGCAAGGAAAAAAGCGCATGACCTCTTTTGCCAAGCCGCATATCAATCTTAAACACGCCAAGCGCAATGATCTGGGCCTGACCCGCCATGATTATGAGGGTGCGATGTCGACGCTGTGTGCCGGTTGCGGTCATGACAGCGTCACCGCCTGTATGGCCCGCGCATTTTTCGAACTTTCCATAGAGCCGCACCGCGCGGTCAAAATTTCCGGCATTGGCTGTTCCTCCAAAACCACCGCCTATTTCCTTAGCGAATCCCATGGCAATAACACCGTGCACGGGCGTATGCCTTCGGTGGCCACCGGCGCGGCGGCGGCCAATGCGGGGCTGACCTATATTGGCGTTTCGGGAGATGGGGATTCGCTCTCCATCGGTATGGGGCAATTCGCCCACGCCATTCGGCGCAATGTAAACATGCTCTATATGCTGGAAAACAATGGGGTTTACGGTCTGACCAAGGGGCAGTTTTCGGCCTCTGCCGATATTGGCAGCAAAAGCAAAAAGGGCGAGGTCAATCTTTCCCCGCCGATTGACCCGGTCACGTTGGCGCTCTCGCTGGGCGCCACCTTTGTGGCGCGGGCCTTTTCAGGCGATCGGGAACAATTGGTGCCGCTGATCAAGGCGGGCCTGAAACATAATGGCTTTGGCCTGATTGATGTGATTTCCCCCTGTGTCAGCTTTAATGATCATGTGGGC
>NVVU01000017.1 GCA_002733485.1 Robiginitomaculum sp. | reverse complement strand
TGGAAACCCCCATCGGGGACGAGGATGACAGCCATCTTGGTGACTTTATCGAAGATAAAAACGCCATTTTGCCGGTCGATGCCGCGATTCAGTCTAATTTGCGCGAAACCACCACGCGGGTATTGGCTTCCCTGACGCCGCGTGAAGAGCGGGTGCTGCGCATGCGCTTTGGCATTGGCATGAATACCGATCACACGCTGGAAGAGGTTGGCCAGCAATTCTCGGTTACCCGCGAACGTATCCGCCAGATCGAGGCCAAGGCCCTGCGCAAGCTGAAACACCCTAGCCGCTCTCGCAAACTCCGCAGTTTTCTGGATACGTAAGGGATTTGAGGACCACATTTGCACTTCGTTTAGAAAATGATCTCGACAACGAGATAAAGCGAATGGCAAATGAATGGTTTTTTAAATGGCATTCTATTGGCGGTGACACACCGGTAGAAATAGATGGTTTTGATGGCAGAAAAATACGCTACGCAGGTATAGGCTTCGGTGGTTCATCCAGGATAGTTTATTGGAATGCTTTAGCAATTTACGTTAAGAAAAAAATTGATGAAGTCTTTGCACACTTAAATGAAGAACTAAAGATTTCACCGGGACACATCCGAGGGAAAATGGTAATAGAAACATATGTGTTATGCAAAACGTTTAACGCATTGATTTTACAAAAGGCGGATCAAACAGAAAATTTGTTGCTAAAGAAAGAGAAAACAGGGGGTGTTAATTATTATAAGTTTAAATGCGAAGCATCCCAGTTTGCACTAATTGAGCGATATAAGGATTCGCTTATTGCGAAATATGAAATAGGTAAAAAAATAAATATTGCTGAACGATTTGAGTTGCTTGCAAGTAAGTACCCAGTGATAATTAGTGGTGTTATAATTACGTTGTTGGTAGGTGCATTTCTTGTTATGCTGAGCAGCAGATTTAAATAGTAAGGTATATTTCATCCTCACCAAGGCTGGATTGCCCGAACCAGTCGGGCAATGACACACTATGGTTTAGTTTATTCTCTCATTGTCATTACCGGGCTTGTCCCGGTAATCCAGTAGACAGTTAGCGTGAAATCACTTCCCAAAGGTCATGCCAGTCCGGGTTATGCATTTCAATCAAGTTCAATTTCCATCGGCGTGAATATTTTTTAATTCGTTTTTCACACCGTATGGCCAACTCAATATCAGAGAACTCCTCGTGCCATACGAGCATAGATACGCCATATTTTTTGGTAAACCCATCAGCCAGTTTTTCGCGATGTTCATAAACTCGCCGTACCAAATTATTCGTTACGCCGGCGTATAAGGTGCCATTGCGTTTACTTGCCAGTATATACACTGAATAGATGCGATCCTGCATATTACAAGCTTACTTCACTGGATTACCGGGACAAGCCCGGCAATGACAGGTGAGAGACTGTACGAAGCTACGCCATTGTCACGACAGGGCRSCAANNAAAATAAGCGCATGACATCGCCCGRYCCKGSCCCTAGATTAGTCACCTGAATTGACCAATCCAAGAGGGGTATATCCATGCGGTTCATCATTTCTTTTTTTATTTTTATGGCCCTGTCCATGCCGGCGCTGGCCGGGCCAGAGGCTTTTCATGCGGGTACGGCCATTCCAGAATATGGTAAAATCGCCGATGTAAAATCCGACCTGCCCGTACCCGCCAATGCTATATTCAAAGTTCGTTTTGATGTGGCCAAAGGTGGCAAGGTGGGGCAGGTGAACCGCCAGCTGGAAACCGTGGCGCGCTTTATCAACATGCATGTGGCCGCCGGGATGAGCGAAGATAACATCCAGCTGGCCGTGGTGCTGCATGGTCAAGGGGCGGTCGAYGCCACTCGGGATACCTATTACGGCACCCGGCATGAACATGCCCAAAACACCAATGCTGCCCTGATCAAGGCACTGGTGGCGCATAAGGTGCGGTTTTATGTCTGCGGGCAAACGGCTGCCTATTACGGCATCGCGAATGAAGACTTGCTGCCGGGTGTGAACATGGCGCTTTCGGCCCTGACCGCTCATGCAGTACTGAATAACGAAGGCTATGCCTTAAACCCGTTTTGATTGGATATATCTCATGAGCTATCAGTTTCTTGCCKCGCCCCTTTCGCTCTATTCAGGCAAGGTGCGGGGATATTTGCGTTGGAAAAACGTGCCCTACCGCGAAGTGCTTTCCAATCGTGATGTCTATGAGAAAGAAATTATGCCKCNGNYCYKRKCTATGKSWTSRTSYCGGTGCTGATCACGCCCGAAGGCGAGACGGTGCAGGACACCACCGACATAATCGATTATCTGGAAGAACATGAGCCGGGGCCAAAAGTCTATCCCGAAGGCCCGGTGCAAAAACTGGCTGCCTTGATGCTGGAGCTTTTTGGCGATGAATGGCTGCTGATCGCGGCTATGCATTACCGCTGGGCCTATAATGAGGACTTTGCCTATCAGGAATTTGGCAATACCGCTTTTCCGGACCTGCCCAAAGAGGAGCGTTATGCGCTGGGTAAAAAGGCCGCAGAAAAGTTCAAAGGCTCACTGCCATTTTTGGGCATAACGGAAAAAACCGCCCCGGCGATTGAGAGTACTTATGAGGCTTTTTTACGCGCTTTTAATGCCCATCTGGCGGATCACCCATTTTTGTTTGGCTCCCGTCCATCCATTGGTGATTACGGGCTTTTGGGACCACTTTATGCCCATAATTATCGTGATCCGGCCTCTGGTAAAATTATGGAGCGCATCGCACSGCGTGTGGCCGACTGGGGGCGCCGTACCCACGCGCCGCAGCACCCGCTTACGGGGGACTTTCTGACGGATGACCAGATCCCCGAAACCCTGGTGCCGATCCTGCAAATGTTTGCTACGGAACATTTGCCGATTTTGCAGGATAGTTTGGCTGATTTGCAAAAATGGGTGGGCGAGAACCCTGATACGCGGGAATTGCCGCGCCTGACCGGCTTTCATAAATATAAAATCGGCGGCGTGGAGGAGGACCGGGCGGTCTTCCCGTACCCGCTTTGGATGCTTGGGCGGGTGCTGGATCATTATGCCARCCTGGATGGTGCGGAYAAAGCGGCAGCCGATGCCTTGCTGACCCGTATCGGGGCCGAAGCCCTGATGAATATGAGCGTGGAGCCAATGCTTGTACGCGAAAACTTCAAACTGATGCGGGCTTGAGCCGGCTCTGGTCTTTTGCGACAGAAGGCGTAAAAGMAAATGGGTAATTTTGGGCAGGAATTTTTATGCAAAACAACGCCGTATTGAGCGCCACGGGTCTGTGGACCCCTTCGCAAAGTATTTCCAACGAAGAGCTGGTGCAAAGCTATAACACCTGGGCAAACCAGTGGAATACCGGGCACGCCACCGAAATAGAACAAGGTGAGGTAGAGGCCAAGCCGCTTTCCTCGGCCGCCTTTATTGAGAAGGCTTCGGGCATTAAATCGCGTTATGTGGTTTCAAAAGACCCCATTYTGGACCCTGCCATTATGGCACCTCGCATTCCCGAACGTCCCGATGAGGAGATATCGATCCTGGCGGAAATGGCGGTCAACGCCGCCAAGGATGCCCTGCAAAATGCCGGGCGTGATGCCAATGATGTGGATGCGGTACTGGTTGCCTGTTCGAACCTGCAACGGGGCTATCCGGCGATATCGGTCGAGGTGCAGGACGCGCTGGGGATTGATCACGGCTTTGGCTATGACATGAATGTGGCGTGCTCATCGGCCACGTTTGGGCTGGCCACGGCGCAAAGCATGATCCTTTCCGGTCAGGCAAAATCCGTGCTGGTGTGCAATCCGGAAATTTGCTCAGGGCATTTGAATTTTCGTGATCGCGACAGCCATTTCATCTTTGGCGATGTGGCCACGGCCATTCTGGTCGAGGAAGAAAGCCGGACCAATGGGACGGGTTACGACATTCTGGGTACAAAGCTGAAAACCCAGTTTTCCAATAATATCCGCAATAATTTTGGCTTTTTGAACCGCGCCGCCCCCGAAGGCATAGGCAAGGATGACAAATTGTTTGTACAGGAAGGCCGCAAGGTGTTTCGCGAAGTGGTGCCGTTGGTGGCGTCCATGATTGGCGAACACATGGCCGAGCTGAATCTGGAACCTAGTCAGCTGAAACGCCTGTGGTTGCATCAGGCCAACCTTTCCATGAACCAGCTGATCGCCAAGCGCGTCATGGGCCACGAGGTCAGCGAAGAAGATGCCCCGGTGATTTTGGATGAATATGCCAACACCTCGTCGGCGGGCTCGATCATTGCCTTTCACAAGCATCATGATGATTTCAAATCCGGGGATCTGGGCCTGATCTGTTCATTCGGTGCGGGCTATAGCGCCGGTACGGTGGTCTTGAAAAAACGTTGATTAAAAATGGCTTAGCGCAATCCCTTTGGCCATTGAAATGTATAGTCAGGAGCGGCGGGTACGCTTGTCTCTATATGAACGCGCTGRCTTTGTGCCTGTGGTTTAAAGCTGACCGGCCAGACCTGAACATCGTGATCACCCGTTGGCAGGGTCAGGCTTAGGGGCAGCGCTTCACCGCCGCGTGGGTTGCTCTGATAAACGCCGCAATCCATGCTGCCCGGCACGGAAATACACACCTTGATAGCCATGGCGGACTGGCGCGGCGAGGCTGGCCCTCCCATCAGAGCGCCAATATTGAAATGGGTACGCATGAACTGGCGCAGGCTGAACGGTTTACCCTGCCAGTGAGCGTTGATGATCACTGTACCTTGCGTTGCCGTGGGGCTAATGGCGGGGATGTTCTGGGCCATGGGGGCGGTCTGTATCAAGGCCAGCATTGCGATGGTTACCAGCATGGCGGCTTCCTTTTTATTCTCGTTCCAGTGTACCATGGTTATCGGCAAGGCGAAAAGGTGAAGAGTATGAAAACAACTCTGGATATGGTTTCGGACGTGGTGTGCCCCTGGTGCTGGATAGGCCTGCGTAATGCGCGCGCCGCGCTGGATTTACTGGGCGATGAGGTTGAGGTGAAAACCGCCTTTCGGCCGTTTTTTCTGGATGGCGGCATCCCCAGAGAGGGGCTGGAATATCACGCCTATATGGACCGTAAATTCCCGGACAAGGTGGCCCGCAAAGCCGGCATGGAACACTTGCAACAGGCGGGCGTACAGGTGGGGATTGATTTTCGTTTTGATAAAATCACCAGGCGGCCCAATACCTTGAATGCGCATCGGTTGATCCGCTGGGCCGAGGGGCAGGACAAGGGCTGGGAAGCCGAAGAAGCTCTGTTTGATGCGTTTTTTACCCAAGGTCTGGATGTCGGGGATGTGGATACCCTGATCGGCATTGGCGTCGGGCTTGGCCTGGAAGAAGAGGTGTTAACAGGGCTTTTTGCCAGTGATCGGGATGTGGACCAGATCACCCGTGAAGTCCGCGAGGCGCAACAGATCGGGGTTCAGGCCGTGCCAACCTTTATTGTGGCCCGTTCGCGCGGGGCCTCCGGGGCACAGCCCCCGGCCGTGCTGGCAAAACTCTTGCGCGAAGGGGCATCCTGACCACAAAGGGTGGCCTTAGTCGATGCGTCCGTATTCGACGATATTCAGAACCGCAAAAATCACAACAACGACAATTATAGCAAGCAGGGCGCTCATAATATCTTCCTTTACTGGGCGTTTAGGGCAAAACTCTATTGAACACAGCCATAGCGCGGGCCGGTGTGCATGGCCAGTAGGCATGCACAAAAAATGCATTTCACCACACGGGGACCAGACTCAATCATCTGAATGAGCCTGGGCCCTGGCGATTAGAGGACAGGGCGCTGGCCTGGGCGCGCCAGTTATCGCGCATGATGCGTCCCTTAAAGCGCAGTCGGTCGTCTATTTTGGTGGCCTGATTATCGGTCCAGGCGGCAATCTGGTGGTAGTAATATATGCCCATATCATTGAGCATTTTTTCCAGTTGAGGCCCGATCCCCTTGATCAGTTTCAAATCATCCGCATTGCCATCACTGGCAGATTCATAAAGGATCGGGTCAACCTCGGTGCTGTTCTGATCGGTACTGGATTGGGTTTGTTCGGTTTCATATTCCAATAGCTGAGAACGTAATTTAGCTTTTTCCGCATCGCTTTCCTCAATGCGTGAGCGCAATTGTGCCAGCTCCTTATCGGCTTCATCATCCACGCGGCTCTTTGGCTGCCGCCAGATCCAGCGCCCAGCTAGCAAGCCCAATACCAGACTCAGAGCAAGTAATCCCCACATTTGTGCGGCAAGCCATACCATGGTTCGGTCCTTTCCCTACTCTATGGTTATTTCTATCCGGCGGTTGCGCTGGCGGCAAGAACGGGTGTTCTTTGTACACAGAGGTTCAGAAGACCCCGCACCGCGCGCACGTAGAGTTTTTTCATCTATGTCTTTGTTTACAAGATATTTTTTTACGGCCAATGCGCGTTGCAAAGACAGCCAGTTATTGAAGGCGGGGTCACCTAAATGATCGGTATGGCCAGATATGATCAACGGCTGTTTTGCACATTTTGCGGCCAGTGCCGCCAAATTGTCCATAAGAGCATAGCTGTTGGAATCAATAATGGCCTTGGATGTCGCAAAATGGATGTTGTTTTTGCCCAGGGCCTGGGCGAAAAGCTGTTGGCACCCGGCGCGATCATAGGGATCAGACGCTTTTTGCGCCGCTTCCGGCGGTACCGTTAATACCACTGATATGGTTGCATTGGCTGGCGGTGTTAATTGTTTGAGCTGGTCTTCCACTTTGCTTTTGATTTGCGCATTGTCTGTGCTGCCTTGCAGGCTGAGATTGTTGCCGCGCATACGCACGGTGCCCGCATCCAACTGCGTTAATGCCTCTAAAAGCATTTGTGCGTGCTGGTCCCAATCCTTGATCATGCCGGATTTGAGTTGCATGCGGTCCTGAATGCTGTCCGGGGAGGCTAGATCGGCCTGGGTGATCAAATCAATCAGGGCCTGCCTGCTCTTGTCATCGCCAATACTGCCGGAAAAAGTCCATTGGCTATTGGGCAGCTTTTGCGCTTGCCAGATGTCAGGTTGTTTTTTCTCCAATATTGTAATCTGATCAGTATCCACCGATGTGATGGCACCCATGACTACCCCACCTTTGCCGGTGCTATGTTGTACAATCATGCGTACTTTTTCACGCGCGTCGTCGGAAGGGGCCGTTCCCGTCAGAAAAGCCTTCTGGCCATGTAGCTCCACGGTTGCCCAGTCCATATTGGCGCTGTGTAAGGAGCGCTCGGCCCGATTTTGCAAAGAGGTTTCAAGAGTTCGAATCCCGGCGCCCCCCGGCAGGCTGGCAAAAACGTCATAATGGATACCACCTACGCCAAGTGCCACAAAGCCAGTCAGTGCAATTATCCACTTCACGTCCATCTCCCCAGGGTCCAAACTGTCTGCATGAGTCTAGACCCTAAAATGAGTATTGATAAACCTTATTGTTAAAGTCTCCGCACAGATAGAGCCTAGTCCCATCTGATTTGAATGCGATTCCCGTGGGCTTGCCATCCTGTGTACCAACAGAGAATGAATTGGTGTCATAACTGGCTGTCGATACGTCCCAGGCTGTTGACAGGCTGTATTGGTACACCGTGTCGTTTACCTGCCCGGCGACATACATCTTTGTGCCGTCAGTCTTGAATGCGAGCGAGGTTACTGCGGTATCCTGAGATGCAGCAGAGAATGACTTGCTTGCATAGCTGGCTGTGGATAAATCCCACGCGGTAGTGAGTGTGTATTGGTAAATGCCGTCGCTTCCAAGATCGGCAACGTACATCTTTGTGCCGATATCGTTGAACTGGACCGATGCAGGGAGTGATGCCTGTGATGTGACAAGCAGTGATTTACTGGCGTAGCTGGCCGTGGCTAAATCCCAGGCAATGGTAAGAGCGTATTGGTAAATTGTATCTGAGGGACTGATACTTGTAATGTACATCCTTGTCCCGTCTGATGAAAATGTTACTCCCCTTGGTTCTGTGCTCTGCGTAGAAACGGACACAGACTTACTGGCATAGAAGGCTGTTGATAAGTCCCATGCCGTGGAAAGGCTGTATTGGTAAACCGTGTCACTGGTAATGCCGACGACATACATCTTTGTTCCGTCGCTAGAGAATGCAACCTCTGTTGGCTGTCCATCCTGTATTGCAACAGAGAATGACACGGCATCATATGACGCCCCACTAATTGGCCCCCACCCAAACGTGGCCGCCGTGGTGAAGTTGATGGCCAGTGACCAGGCACTGGTGCCCTGTACGGCACCGGTATGGCGCACGCGGACGAAATAGCCGGTGTTCACCAAAAGATTTCCAGCCGGGACGGCCCAACTTTCCTGATTGGTGGCATCGGCCAGACTCTGCGCGACAATGGCCGTGAAACCGGCATCGGCCGCTATCTGCCAGTCAGTGCTGGCGTGAACATCGGTGCCATTGGTAACGGTAAAGGGGGATGAAGTCATGGTCGGGGTTTCGCCCATACCAATGGCCGCCGCCGCCGGGCTGGTAATGGCGGGCGTGGCCACCGATACCGTCAGGGTATTGAACATAACCGCTGCATTGTATTTGGACTGGTAATTTGCGCCGTTATGACGGGCGCGGGCATAATAGGTGCTGGTCTCGTTCAGGGCCAGGCCAATGGTGATCTGGGTAAGGCCGAGACTGCCCGGCGCCGACCATACCACATTGGTAAACGCTGCATCGGTGGCGATTTGCCAATCGGTGCTGGCGTGGGTGTCCATCGCGCCATGTTCCAGTGTGAAGGTGCCGGTATTGAGCTGTGGTAGCAGCGGCGCATCCACCGTGCCGCCGGTAAGGGTAAGTGCAGGCGCGGCAATGCCGGGCAAGGCATTATGCGCCGCCCCCGATGTAATGCGAAGTCCCAACCCTATCATTAAACCAGCCCACGCAGATCAAGAGCCGTTGTGCCGGTCGACATAACCCGTTTAACCCGCAAGGGCAGAATAACACCGGCGGGCACGGCCTTGAAGGTGACGGCACCGCCGCCTTGCATGATGACGGCGAGATCGCCGCCAGCGCCGCTATAAAGCGCCCGGGTGATTTGTGCCAAATCAATGGCATCGTCAGGGGTGATGGCAAAGGCATCAATGGCCGGGCCACTCATGCCGGTGGCAGTATAGGGAAAAGGGTCGCTCATTGTATAAGTCCTTGGTTTGCTGCGAGTAAAATCAGGAAGTGGGGGCGCGGCACAGCATCAAATGGATGCCAATGCGTACGCTGCCGCCGGTAAAGTTTGCTGCATTAGCGGTCAGGCGAACGGGAGTGCTGGCATAAAAAGCGGTGGGGCCGGTCACGCCGGAATTGGTGCTGCCGGCGATTATGTTCAGCGCACCGCCATATTTGGCCGGATCACCAATAATGCCGCAATCATAACCGCTGGCCCCGGTAATGGCGGTGGTGGTGCGGCTGGTGACTGCAAACACAATGGCCCGATCAGGGATGACAATGGTGCTGTCGGTAAAGGCCCCGGCAAGGGCGATGTCTTCTTCCAGAATATCAAAGCGGGTCTGGGCACCGTTTAGCGAGGCATTGGCAACAAAGCTCAGGCCCCGGGGCGGCAATTGCCAGACCGTGCCATCAAAATAGAGCATCTGCACCTGGTCGATGACCCAGGCTTGCCAGCCGGCTTTGGGCAAATAATAGGCCCAGGCCCCATCCTGCCAGGCGGCGATCCGGGTATCCTTGCCCGTCCATAAACCAGTGGCTCCGGCGGCGATGATATAGCGCTCGCCCTCTAATGGCGCGGCTGGCGGGGCGGCAAGGGTCTGGCTGGTAATGACCAGCTGTACCAGCGCATCCAGGGCGCGAATGGCCTCGTTATGGGTAACGTGCTTTTGCGCCTGTGCCTCAAGAATATAGGGCAATACCAGATTGGGGGTTTCGTTCATCCTCGTCGTCCCGTGGGTTCATGAATGTGAACCCCAAGACTAGGGCCGCCCGGCGGCCCTCGGATGCCTTAGATTTATCCCCGCGATGAAAGGCGAAGTGAAGGGAGTTATTTTTCAGCCATCCGGCGTTCTTTTAATGCCCGTTCCGAGATTTCAAAAAACGAAATATTGTCCACATCAATGGGGCCATAAGCATAGGGCAACATGATAATATCCGCAGTTATGCCCATTTTTCTGGCAATGCCTTGCAATAATTCATCCAGAGTTACCAGACGAAATTTGTACAAAATGAAGGGCGAAATGCCAAACGCCTTGATTATACGCATGGGGCGTTTGCCAAACTGGCCGCCGCCTTCAAATATGCGCACAGCGGTCAGTGCCTTGTCGGACCGAAACGCATAAAGATTGCAAGATGAATAGCCACCGTCTTTCAGGCGGTGATAGGCCAGGCCCACTTCGGGGAACTCTGCAATGACGGTTTCTGCGGTGGTAAAGCCGGCGGCGGCATCGCCTTTCATGGTCAAAAACTGGCCGACAAAATCCTGTAAAATCTCCGCGGTGTGCAGGGCGTTGTCTCCGGTGGTGATGATCATGGGGAAGGCCGGTTCCATCATCTTGGCGGCGGCCAGCACGCTGTCGGCCAGATTGCCCCGCACCGGGGCTATCTGAATGGTGCTATCGTCCAGCCATTGCGCCAGTTCCGGCACGGTGCGCAGCAAATCTTCACTTTCGATGGAGACATAAATCTTCCCCATCACGTTGGCATCCAGAATGGCCTGCACTACCCGGACCAGCATCACCACCCCGTCAATAGGGGCCAGGCATTTGTGCGTGGTGCCTTTAAGCTGTGCCACCGGGTCATCGGCCCCGGCGCGACTGGCGGCCAGCACCAGAACGGCCGGGCGAATGGGGGAGGGGGAGGTATTGCTCATCATGTTTCTCTGCATTTCAGGGGCTTGGCGAGATAACGGGTCATTTCCGTAATGTCATCCAGAGCCGTAAAATTATTCAGGGCGTTTTTCAGGCCGTTCAGGCTTTGCGTGTCCATATAAGGGGCGGCGCAGTTTTCAAATTTGGTCCAGTATTGTCCGTCGCTAAACGGTGCCGCTTTGCTGCCCAATGGCATGGCGCGTACGGTTTCATAAACGGTACCGTCATTCAGGGTAATCTTGACCTCGGTCGGGCAAGCCCCCTCCAGCGCATCCACACCATGCAGATGAATGCGCGGATAAAGGGCGCGCACGGCGGGGCGCATCACGGCCTCCTGGGTGAAGTCTGACAGTGTTAAATTACCGCTCAGCAAGGCGGTGCCAAGGGCATATTCAAAGGAGAATTTAGCCTGCAAGGGGTCTTGCGGGTCATGATACATCAGATTGTTCACATGCACTTGCGGCAAAGTAATATCCACCCGTTCCACGTCATCGGCCCCAAAGCCGTGTTCTTCGCGCAGCATCAAAAGCCCGTCCAGCGCCCGGTGAGACGCGCCGCAATTGGCAAAGCGCTTCACCCGAAAGGCATGTTCGGTGATCAGCAATGGCTCGCCGATATTCTGGGTATCAAAGGTCAGGGAATGGCCGTGGTCCGGATTGGTCAGGTGATCACGCAAATGTTCATAATCCGGCCCGACCATCAAATGGTTCATAGCATTTTTGCCATCCAGCGTGTTCATGCTGGCGGTGATGCCGGCGCGGGCAAATGAGGCAGCCATAATCCCGGCCTTGGCCGCCAGACCGGCATGCAAAGGCTTGGCCATGGTGCCAAATTGCGACATGAACCCCGCCGCCATGCTGGTGGAAAGCGAAATGGCGATGGCGGCGCGCTCTTCGTCAAGACGTAACAGGCGGGCACACGCCGCCGCCGCGCCAACAGCGCCCAAAGTGGCGGTGGCATGCCAACCCCGGTCCCGGTGATAGGGGTTTACCCCCTGGCCCACCTTTCCAATGATCTGCAGGCCGCAAATATAGGCGTCAATGCAGGCAGCACCGGAGGCGCCTTCCTGTTCCGCCAGGGCCAATATGGCCGGATACAGAACGGTGGTGGCGTGGGATTTGGAGGGGTCAAAATTATCATCAAAGTCCAGCGCATGCCCCGCCGTGCCGTTGACCAGTGCGGCCCAGGGTGCGGCAAGACGCGTGCTTTGTCCGGCAGCCATGCTGGGGCCAGTACCCCATTCGCTGACCACTTGCGCGGCGATTTTTGCCGCCGGTTCAGCCGTGCCGGGCACGGTAACGCCGATCTGGTCGATCAGCTCGCGCCAGGCGGAATGGCGTGCCTCGTCTGGCCAGTCATTAGCGGTGGTGGCCAGCCAGTGGCCATAGGCTTGGACCGGGGTGTTGTGCAAAACGGGACTCCAGCAGAAGAGGGGCAGTTAATTTGCGCGCAAAGTGTCAAACCCCGAAGGTTCGTGCAAGGAAAAGCTGCATGAAGGGGAAGCCTTTACCCGAACTTCCCCGTACTGGCGCAAGTCCTTTGCGTTTGTCCCGCTATGGGTTATGGGTACGATAAGCAAGCATAAACATGTATATATAAAGCTTGCATAAAAATAAAAACTGCCGGGGTGGTTGTTCGAAATGGTGCCGATTTATGCCTTGCCAGATCATGAGGTCGTGGGGCGGCTTTTGCCGGGCCGCTTTGACGCGCCTTTACCTGATGACGAGGCGATCCGGCGTATCCGCACCAATGCGGGCCTAATCCCGGCGGCGATCGAGCCCGCCAGCAAATCCGGACAGGCCAGCAAGATTTACTGGGTTGATATCGGCACCCATGCCTATAGGGACTGGCAGCATTTGTTCACCATAGAGCGTCTGGCACAGGCCGATATGATCTCCACCGCCTTTGCCACAGCGATGAGCGTGCTGGAGGTTGATGACCTGATAGAGGATGCATTGATCCCGTCAGGCTTTATTTTTCATACTTCACGGTGTGGCTCGACCTTGCTGGGCAAGGCGCTGGCCAGAATTCCCGCGCACTGCGTGGTTAATCAGGGCGGACCATTACAACGCGGCTTCTGGGCGGCGATAACCCATGAGTGGCAAAACGAAATGCCCCTGGATGCGAACACTGTGAAGATGTTTCGCAATCTGGTGTTTGCGCTGACCCGGCCCCGGCTGGGCAGTGAGAAAGCCAGTTTTGTTAAATTCATCAGCTGGAACACGTTATATCTGGACTTCATCGCGCGCGCTTTTCCCGAGGTGCACAGCCTGTTTCTTTTTCGTGATCCGGTGGAAGTTATTGCCTCTGTGATCAAGGAAACCACTGCCGTTCTGGTAGCAAAGAACTGGCAGCAGGCCTCTTTTTTGACAGGAAAAAGTGCATCTGATGCGAAAAAAATGGATGACGTGAGCTATCTGGCGCAATGTTATAATAACTATTTCAAGGTGATACTGGATTCTTCATTGGCAAATGTGAAGACTTTAGAGTATCATAACCTAAGGCCTGATACACTGGAGCAGGTTTTAGAGTCAGGGTTTTCCTTCGTGCCGGACGAACCGGTGATCGCAGAAATGTGTACACAGTTTCGCTTCCATTCAAAGGATGATTCTGATACGAGCACCTTCCAAAGTGATGGCAGCGCTAAACAGGCTGCGATTGCTGCGAAGGATAGAATACAAATAGAGCGTATTACAAAGGCGCTGCTTGAAAAGTTGCGAGCGGCTCCAAATACCCTTTTCGGGGGTAATGAGTACAGTTCCCGGGGGGCGCTAAGGTGAAAAGTGGGTATAGTCTATGAGTGGTGGTACAGCGCCGGTCCTGTTATCGGTTATTATTCCAAACCATAATTACGGCCAGTTTATTGGTGAAACCATTGCCAGCCTGTCGCGGCAGGATTATTCCCCTTTGGAAATTGTCATTGTTGATGATGCCAGCTCGGACAATTCGGTAGAAATCGTCAGAGACCTGATTGCGTCCTATAAAGGCAAGCTGGATATTTCCCTGATCGAGATGAAAAAAAACGCCGGCAAGGTGGCTGCCGTAAACCGCGCCATGGAAGTGGTATCCGGGCAATATTGCCTGCTTCTCGATTCTGATGACTATCTGATGGACAATCATATTGTGCGGTGTCTGGCCGTGCTGGACCGTGCCCGCGCCGAAGATACGCATGTGGGCTTTGTCTATATGGACTGTCACCTGATCTCCGCCAATGGCGAGTTTCTTGAACGCGGCCGCTCTGCCCCCTTTGATGCGGATCTGATACGCACGTTGAGCTATATTCCTGAGCCGGCGCTGGTGTTGATGGAGGCCATGAAACAGGTGGCCCCGTTTGATGAAAGCGTGCGCAAGGGTACCAAACAGGATAAATGGTGCCGCATTATCGGCAATGGATGGACCGGGGTTTATATCCCCGAGGCGCTTTTCTGTTACCGCATGCATAACAACAATCTTTCCGGGATTGGCGCGCGGGTGCAGGAAGAAGTGGAAAACGGCAAAACCGGCGAACGCATTTTGTCCGGCTATTGGCCTGTGGCATCACGTAAAAAAACCGGCTGAGTTGTCTGACGTCAGCGCCTATGGTGCAGATTTATATCTGCATGATCCCATACCAATGCAAATTAAGAAGCATCAGGCCACTGACGAAATATTTGTCCTGACTCTAAAACATTGTGTTGTTGTTTTTTGACTCTTTTGGTACGGCTTGCCCGACATTCCAGTGTTCGACAAATTTTCCGTCTTTCATGCGAAAAATATTGATGACGGCGGCACCAAGATTGTCTGGGGTACGTTTGGCGTGCAGATGTATCCAAACTAAATCTTCGTCTGCGCTCGTTCGTTTGATTTCCATCGCATAATCTGGATAGGTTTCAAATCTATTCGCGAAGTAATCTAATACAGCATCTCTTCCATCAGCTATGCGAGGCGTGTGTTGAATATAATTTTCATCAAAGCATTCGAGGCGCGAAGCCACTAAATCTTGCTTGTTTTCCAGTAGATCAATGCAATGCACGGCTTTTTTTAAATTTTCTGCTTCAAGCTTTGCTTGTGGTTCTTTGCCGGTTTGACATGACCCCAAAGCTAACGCTGTTATGCCTATGGTTGTTCTGTTCAAAAGTAATTTTATAATTGTAAATTTCATATGTTCTTTCCTATGCGATTATTGCTTAGAACCTTATACTGCCTGACGTCAGTCTCATAGGCACCAATTTAGGTCTGTGTCATTTTATACGAAGATGGACATGTGCTACGGTCCAGCTCGGCTAGGGGGCAACATGACCATATTCCAAAAAATAAGATCGGGTGCAACTCCGCTTACTTTCAATATAAAAATAATATTGGCCTCATGGTTCGGTGCGAAGGCGCAGTCGGGCCTCGAGGCATGGCTATGTTATGGATGTCATTACCTGGTTTGTCCGGGTAATCCCGTTCCGTTTCAAAACTACTCTGGATTGCCGGAACTGGCCCGGCAATGACAGATGATAGGTATAAAGAAAATCTAGTCCCCAAGGGCGCAACGGCGCCCCGGCGATAGTTCGCCGCCTCATCGGAGGCGTGATCCCGGACCTGATCCGGGGGCATAGCCGCGAGATCAAAAAATGGTGCCACAGGGGAGAGTCGAACTCCCGACCTCGTCATTACCAATGACGCGCTCTACCACTGAGCTACTGCGGCCCTTTTCATGCCAGACAGTCGAAATATCTGCGTAGACAAACGCCTGCTGGGCTGCGCATATAACCCAGTGATCGGGCGAGATAAAGGGTACAGTCACATTCCTTGTGCAAATGGATGCTTTTTTTATGCGTAAATCTGCGGACGAGAGTAAAAACAAACCAAAAAAGGCCGCACCTCAAACCAAGGAAGAGCGTTTGGCCGAAGCCCTTAGGGCCAATTTGCGCCGCCGCAAGGCGGGCAAGGCCAAGTCGGCGTCCTAGCGCAGGCCAGTGGCATCCAAAAAACACCATGATTTGCGCTTGCCCTTGCCTTTTTAGCTCTCTAATCCCTCCCCATGGATCGTATTCTGATAAATGGCGGCAATCCTCTAAAGGGAGACGTCCGCATTAATGGTGCCAAAAACTCGGCATTAAAGCTGATGGCGGCGTCTCTATTGTGTGATGAGCCCTTGACGCTGACCAATATGCCCGATCTGGCAGATACCCGCTTTATGGCGCAGCTGCTGAAACATTTAGGCGTTGAGGTGAGCCGCCAAAACGGCTCGTCCATGGTGTTGCATGCCAAGGCGTTGGCCGAACCCTATGCCCCCTATGATCTGGTGCGCAAAATGCGCGCGACGTTTAATGTGCTGGGGCCGCTATTGGCCCGGCGGGGCCGGGCGCGGGTGTCCCTGCCTGGCGGTTGTGCCATTGGTGCGCGCCCGGTGGATCTGCACCTCAAGGCGCTGGAGGCCATGGGGGCGCAGATCGAGCTGGACGAGGGCTATGCCTTGGCCAAGGCCCCCAAAGGGCTGCACGGGGCGATGATCAACTTTCCATTCGTTTCCGTGGGCGCCACCGAACATGCCATGCTGGCGGCGGTGCTGGCCAGGGGCGAAACCGTGTTGGAAAATGCGGCGCGGGAGCCGGAGATTGCGGATCTGGCCGCGTGTCTGAACGCCATGGGAGCCAGGGTTGAGGGCGGCGGTAGTGCCCGGATCATCATTACCGGGGTGGACCATCTGAACAGCGCCACGCACCGGGTGGTGCCGGATCGTATCGAGGCCGGCACCTATGCGCTGGCAGTAGCGGCCACCGGCGGCGATGTGTGTATTAAAAACTGTGACCCGGCGCATTTGGGAGCGCTGTGGGACCGCATGCGAGCCATTGGTGTTTCGGTGCAGCTCGTGGATGAGCAGAGTGTACGCATTATCCAGTCTGATCGGCGCTGCCAGGCCGCCGATGTGGAAACCCAGGCCTATCCCGGTTTTCCCACCGATTTACAGGCGCAATTCATGGCGGTGGTTTGCCGCGCCGAAGGGGCATCAATCATACGAGAAACCATATTTGAAAACCGTTTTATGCATGCGCCGGAGCTATCGCGGCTGGGTGCAGACATCACCGTGCATGGCCGCGAAGCGGTGGTGCACGGCGTAGAAGTTCTGCATGGAGCACCGGTAATGGCGACGGATTTGCGCGCCAGTGTCAGCCTGGTTATTGCCGGTCTCGCCGCAAAGGGGCAGACCGAGGTTAATCGGGTCTACCACCTGGATCGCGGCTTTGAAGGGCTGGAGCGCAAGCTGGGCGCGCTGGGTGCCGATATTAAACGGGTAAGCGGCCCTTGAAAGGGTCGATTAGTTATCCAGACTGTCCAGATATTCAATGACGGCTGTCCGGTCTGCCTCTTTCTTCAGTCCCGGGAACATCATTTTGGTCTTGGTGACCAGCGCCCGTGGTTTGATCAGATAGGTGCCTAAGGTTTTGGCATCCCAGACGGCACCGGTTTTACCAAAATCAATCATTGAGGCACTGTACTTATACCCGGCCAGTGTGCCCGGCGTGCGGCCAACCACCCCATAAAGGCTGGGGCCAACTTTCTTTTTGCCCTCGATGTTCGAATGGCAAACCCGGCATTTCTTGAATACCGCTTCACCGGCGGTCGTGTCGGCCATAGCCGCACCGGCATTTACGGTCAGTGCCAAAGCGCTGCCGATGAGCAGAAGAGATGATGTACGCATAGTGTATTCCTTATTTTGGCGAGGCACGCTCGCAACTTTTCACGCGTTATATTAGCTGGTGAATGTTGAACTCAAAATGAACGCAAGTTCAGAGATCGCCAGCATTTTTAAGCCCCCACGCCCAGTTTAAACCAATACGCCCACCGTAATGGTGGGCGCAAGGTTGGTATGCATTTATTCTAAAGGCTCGTCCTTATTTGGCTGCGTATTCTTTTTGCAGCACCTCTACATAGGCTGAAAGAGCGGCCAGTTCTTCAGAATTCCAGGCCAGCGGCTTGGCTTCCATGGGTTGTTGCATGCAAACCTGCACCATGGATTCAGCCGTCAGTTTTTTCTGGCCATAAATGTCTTTTCCCATGGCCACATAGTGAGGATACGGATTTTTGAAGGTATCGTTATAGCCGGCCATATCGGTATGGCAGCTATTGCAGTTCAAGCCATTGGTAGAAAGTGATGAGTCGCCATAAAGCTCTTTGCCGCGGGCGACCAGATTGCTGCTGTCGCCTTTATACTTTTTGGAGAACATGGGGCGTTTGATGTCTTTGGGATTGCCTTCGGCTTCGCCTTCTGCCTCTCCCTTGGCTTCGCCTTCCGCTTCGCCTTCTGCCTCTCCCTTGGCTTCGCCTTCCGCTTCGCCTTTAGCCTCACCTTCGGCCTCGCCCTTGGCTTCGCCTTTGGCTTTCATCATGTGGGCTTCGCCTTCGCCCTTGGCTTCGCCCATAGCTTCGCCTTTGGCTTTCATCATGTGGGCTTCGCCTTCACCCTTGGCTTCGCCCTCGGCCTCACCTTTGGCCTTGTGCATTTTGGCTTTGGCCTCGCCTTCGCCGGATGCCTGTTCATAGGCAGCAGATTCGGCGCTGACCGCCTGACTGATGCCGATGCTCGCCACCATTAATGGTGTCGAGTACAAAAGGCCCTTGGCCAGATTTTTCAGTAATTTTCGGCGTTTTTCCTGACGGTCTTGCATGGTTTTCCCCTTAGCATGATGGCTGCCTGCGGCAGCGCATGGAAACGCAGTGATGAGTTCGGCGCAAAATGCACCCGATTCCTACAGGCTATGGACAGGCCTTGTGCGAAGCAAAACACATGTAACCTCGCTGTGGTAACATTTTCGAGAGGTGCAGCTTTGTCTCAGGGTTCAGGGGCGGTGAGCGCTTGACATATATCGTCACAGTCATGCTCATTCGTCGCAATGTAAATGTATGAGGGATCACGATGGGTACAAGGCGAAAAGCGCAACGTCGATACTGGCTGGCCGGCAATCGTGAACCAGGACAGGACATCTTCTTTGTCGAGGCGCTGGACAAGTCCATCTGGAAGCCTGGATCAGCGAAAAACTGGGATACCTGCTGGTATACCGGCATGCCCGACCCCCATGTGTTCGAGCAATTGAACGCCACCAAAACCATCAATCACATTCCCGGCAATAACGGCCTTACCATCAAGGATTATCTCTATGAGACCTTAAAGGCAGCGCGTGAGCGCCAGGCTTCGCGCGCCAACAGAGCGCGCATGGGATATTTCCCCCGGGTTTATGCCATGCCCAATGATTTTCATGAACTGCAACACTGCGCCGTGCAGAACCCGGAAAAGAGCTGGATTTTAAAACCCAAAAACTCATCCCGCGGGCGCGGCATCGAAGTGGTGCAGGACATTGCCAATATTCCGCTGGAAAACACCTGGATGGTGCAGGAATATATCGACAACCCCCATGTCATGAATGATCGCAAATATGTGCTGCGTCTTTATGTGCTGATCAGCTCGGTTGAGCCATTGCGGTTTTATATGCACCAGGAAGGCTTCGCCAAACTGGCCTCCGAGCCGTATAATATAGAGGACCCGGATAATCCTTTCGCCCATTTGACCAATCCGGATATTAACGCCACCAACACCGATGCCGATGCGCCGGTGGTGTTTGTCGGCCTTGGTGATTATCGCCAATGGCTGCGCGATGAGGGCCATGATGATGAGGCGCTATTTGCCAAAATTCATGATCTGGTCACCCTGACGGTGATGGCAGTGCGCGAACGCATGCGCAATCGGATCAATGTGCAAAAGGCCCCGGCCAATGGCTGTTACGAGCTGTTGGGGGTGGATTGTCTGGTGGATGCAGATCTCAAGCCCTGGATACTGGAATGCAATCTCAGCCCTTCGCTGGAGGTCTGTGCCGGGCTTGAGGATGGCGGCGATACCGAAACCATTATCAAGCGGAATATGGTTGCCGATATGGTTTCCTTGCTGGGGCTGAATGCACCGGTTGTGGATTATAGCGGCCTTGATCGCGCCGAACGCATTGTCCGCCGGAGCGAAGACGAGATGACCCGCGCCGGGGGATTCCAGCGCCTGTTTCCCGCCAAAGACAGTGTTGAGGATTATCTGTCGTTTTTTCCGGTGCCGCGCTATGGCGATATGATCAGCGCCCGCGCCGTTCTTGGCCGTGAACTGCGGCCGGTTCGCCTGCGTCAGAACCAGACCATAGAGATCGTTTCCGAAGACGAACTGGCGCTTTATTTTGAGAAAAACGGCACGCTCTACACCCCTAATCCGGTGTCAGGCTGGATCTGGCTGCAAGTGGCTGATGGGGCCGACCCGCAAGGCATCGCGCAGGATCTGATTGCCGCGCACGAGGCCGCCCACGGCTCGCCCAGCGAAGACGAGCAATGGATGATCCATGAAAATGTCTGGGATGCCCTATCCAGCTGGGCGCAATTGGGCCTGCTTCGCCGCGATACCGGCGATCAGGATCATCCCCAAACACCACCGGTACCATCACCAGAAACCCTGCCCCCTGATCCTCTCATGGTTGGCAAATGCGCCCTCATCCTCGATTATGGTTGCGCGGCGGTGGCGGCCCGCCTTGGTCCTCTCTTTGCGCCCTTGAAAGCCAAAAAGCACACCGGACTGAATATTGCGGTGCAAAACGCGCCGGTGGGGTATGCACTGGCGGTGGGATCACAACTGGTCACCACGGGGCTGGGGCTGGATAATGTGGCGCAGGTGGTTGCCCGCGCACTTTTTGAACAGGCCCCCATGAAAGAGAGCGACATCGCCATTGCCGGCACTCTGGTGCCGATCAGCGATGGCGAGGCGGTATTTTTTGCGGCTGGCCGGATGAGCGGGTGGGAGGACGCCTTGCCTTTGGTGTTCAGCGCACTGGCAAAGGCGGGTCATGGTGGTGGGATCTTGCTGGACATGAAAAAACCAAAACGGGTAATGCCGCTGGTCCTGCCGGTTCGTCTTAACGATGATGATGCGGACGTGGTTACCACGGAACTGGATTCCATGCCGCTTTTCGCCTTTCAAAACTGGTCATCCGGGGGGCAGGGGCGTTTGCTGGCCGCCGACCTGCACGGCAAGCCAAAGCCATATGTCTTACGCGCCATGATTATGATGGAACGGGGACCTGACAAAGAGGTGAAGCTGGAAAAGGCCAGTCTGCACCGGGCGCTGGATGCGGCACTGGTTTCGGCCACAGGCGAGCAAGGGGCGCATTTATCCGGTTCGCAGGTCAACGCACTGAATGAATGGCTGGAAGGGCCCGCGTTATATACGCTGGCCTTTGCCGACCCGGTATTGGGGGCACAAAAACTCGTCGACGAACTGGGAATTTAGTGCGCGCCGCCCAGAATGCCGGTGCGTACCGAATAATCCACCGCCAGGCCGTAATCCGGGTCATCATTGGAATCGACCATCAACTGACCGGCGCGGTTTAGCAATGAGTGGCAATCGCGTGACAAATGACGCAAACGCAGGGTCTTGCCGCGCTTCTGGTATTTCGACGCCAACGCCTCAATGGCCTGCAAGGCCGACTGGTCTACCACGCGCGATTTCATGAAATCGACAATCACCATTTCGGGGTCTTCATCGGGGGTAAACAGCTCGGCAAAGCCGTCTGTCGAGCCAAAAAACAGCGGCCCTTCGATCTCATAAACCTTGGCACCGCTCACCGAATGACTGTCCCGGATCACTGCATGAATGCGCCGCGCATTGCTCCACGCATAGGCCAGTGCTGAAACAATCACGCCGACCACTACGGCCGTGGCCAGATCGTATTTTACAGTGACGGCAGTGACCAGAATAATGACAAAGGCATCCAGACGCGGAATGCGCTGCATAATGCGCAGGCTCTGCCAGGCAAAGGTGCCGATCACCACCATGAACATTACGCCCACAAGGGCGGCCAGCGGGATCTGTTCGATCAGGCCCGAGGCCAGCAAAATAAACACAAGCAGGAATAACGCCGCCGCCAGAGCAGACAGGCGCGTGCGCCCGCCCGATTTCACATTAATCATCGACTGGCCGATCATGGCACAGCCGCCCATGCCGCCAAAAAGCCCTGTCACCGTATTGGCCACGCCTTGCGCCAGGCATTCGCGCGAGGCCCCGCCGCTGTGCTTGCCGGTCATTTCGCCAACCAGGTTCAGTGTCAACAGGCTTTCGATCAGGCCAATGGCAGCCAGAATAATGGCATAGGGAAAAATGATCTCCAGCGTTTCAATATTCAGCGGAACCATGGGCAGATGAAAAGACGGCAGACCGCCTTTGATCGAGGCCAGATCGCCCACCCGTGGTACGTCCAGCCCAAAGCCAATGACAATGGCGGCCACCACGGCAATTCCGGCCAGCGGGGCAGGAATGACGCTGGTGATTTTGGGCATCAGCCAGATAATCCCCATGGTTAGCAAAACCAGCCCCAAAGTCAGGATAAGCGGCAGGCCGGTCATCCAGTGCCGGTCGCCCTCTGGTCCCATCTGAAATTGCGTTAGCTGCGCCAGAAAGATGACAATGGCCAGACCGTTGACAAAGCCCAGCATCACCGGGTGGGGCACCAGACGGATCAATTTTCCCAGCCGAAATACGCCCGCCAGAATTTGCAATATGCCCATCAATACCACGGTGGCAAAAAGATATTCCACCCCATGGGCAGAAACCAGCGCCACCATCACCACGGCCAGCGCCCCGGTCGCCCCGGAGATCATGCCCGGCTGGCCGCCCATCACGGCGGTGATCAGGCCTACGAGGAAGGCGGCATACAGCCCCACCAGCGGATGCACACCGGCGACAAAGGCAAAGGCCACCGCCTCAGGCACCAGCGCCAGGGCCACGGTCAACCCGGCCAGCACTTCGATGCGAATGCGTTTGGGGGTAAAATCACGCAGGCTGCGTTCTTTCCAGCCAGAGGCGGAAAGGCGATCAGCAAAGGCGGCAAGGGTGGTTCTCATGGTCGTGACCTGGTTGATAGGGCGCGCAAAGGCAAAAGGAGTGCTTGTTCATCGGATAGTGCTGCATTGCAACATAATACTGCATGAAGAGAGGTGATATTGGGTCATTTTTCGACAAGCTCAGGATGAGGGGGTTGGTTTTCCACTTCTGTCATTATCCGGTATGTCCGGGTAATCCAGTTCTGTTGTAAGGTCGCTCTGGATTGCCGGATCAAGTCCGGCAATGACACGGGGAGAGAAGCGGACAAGGTTATCCTTCGCATAGCGAACCCAAGGGTCCATAAGGGTCAGCACTTACCCCTCGATCATCCATGATTTACCCCTTATTGGCCTCTTAAAAGCGCAAAACAACCCCATAAACGCCCCTCATTTACCCCTGCTTATCCCTTGCAAAGGCGGGGATAAAACCAAAAAACCCCCGCCATGATGGCGAGGGTTACCATGGTGCATTTTGAACGCAAAAATTATGCCGGGGCGAGCGCCAAAACGCGCAAGGGACTGCCCGAGCCACCTACGATTTTCAAAGGCGGCGCAATGACAATTGCGCCGGTGGGCGGGAGCTGGTCCAGATTGGTCAGGCTGGCCAGCCCAAACTTGTTGGCCCCATGCATTAAGGTATGACAGGGAAAGGCCGGCTCGAACCTATGGGCCTGCCCAGCGTCCGTGCCCACGGTTTCCACGCCGACGCCCAGCACATCGCGTTCCTCGGCCAAAAACGGAATGCACGAGGCCTCCCATCCCGGGGTGTGGGCGCCGTCTTCCTGGAAGTTCAAAAACTCTGCTGGGTCGGTGCGTTTGGACCAGTCGGTGCGAAACAATACCCAAGAGCCAGAGGCGATTTTGCCGTGAATTTCTTCCCAGGCTTTGACATAATCGACGCTAATCAGAAAATCCGGGTCTTTTTCCACCTCTTTACTGGCATCAATCACACAGGCCGGGCCGATGAATTTTTCCACCGCAATGGTGTCAGTGGCGTTGTTTTCATAATCCTTGCCGGTGACAAAATGAATGGGCGCATCAAAATGTGTGCCGGTATGTTCGCCGCATTTGAATTTGTTCCAATACCAGGCCGGCCCGCGCTCGTCATATTTGGAGAGAACCTCGATCTCAAAGGGCGGGTTTTGCACAAATTCGGGAGGCAATTGCAAAACCGGGGTTGCCGGCTCCAACGGTTGGGTCAGGTCCACCACGCGCACACCGCCGCCGCCCAGTGCGGCGGTAAGGGCGCTTAATACATCAGTTCCATTCATGTCGTTCTCCCGTTTTGCAGTTTTTCCAGGGCGGCTTTCAAGGCCAGGCCGTCTTCATCTTTCAAGGCGGATTCTTTTAGAGTTTTTACGTGTTTATGGACGTTTTTCATATCAGCAAAGGTGCCAAGGGCTTCGGTAATTGTGGCATAATTTTTCATGCCCCGATCATAGGTGTCTCCATAGCCTTTGAGTAGCCGTTGCAGACCGGCAAGCTCGCACGCCAGAGCGTAATTGACCGGGGCGGTGCGGGTAATGCTGTCCAGCCAGTCCGTGATACGGGTGGTTTCTATACCAAATCGCAGGGAGGACCGGCGCAGGGGCTTTAAGGCGGAAATCATACTAAGCAGTAAAAAGCCGCGCAAGGACGTGGTTTCAATCCGGCGACCTTTGCCAAAGAACAGTCCCAGAAAGGCTTTTGCGCCGGATGAACGCAAGACAAAACGGCCCAAAGGCGCGGGCAAAATATCGCAAAGTTCCTCCACGCGGGGGTGCATGAACTCGGTAATGGTGATGATCTGGTCATCCTTGGCGCCCACTTCTTTGGCAAAGCGGGCAAAGCGCGAGGCTCGGGTTTTCAAATCCGCCACGCGCACGGTGTCTTCATAGGCCATTTTCAGGGCCAGATAACGCGCCACATCGCGGGTTAGCCTCCAGCGGCGCCGGGCCCCACTATAGGCCTTGTCCAGCTCATACACGGCGGCCATGCGATCCAGATAGAGCGTGCCATAGGCCGGATCCTGAAAATCGACCACGCGTTTTAACCCGTGGCGCAGCATGTCATGACAGGCCGGGGAAAAATCATCGCCAAGGCGGGCCATCAGGGGCGCAATTACCGGGGCAGGCGGTGTGGCAGCCGGCGCGGGGGCATTCGCTTTTGCCGGGGCGCTACCCGTGCTGTTTGCAAAACCAAGGGCAAAGCCTCGCAAATTTGCCTCCACCGCTTTGCCGCTCTGTTTGATGATTTTCTCATAGGCGGGGCGGGGAAACGGCAGGGCCTCGGACCCGGCCAGTGCGCCAAAGAGAACAGAGCTGATGAAACTGCCCGTGGCATTGGCGGCGGCGTCCATGTCAAAAGCAATAAAGCGTCCGGCGGTTTTGGTGGCCAGTGCCATTACGGCGTCCGGGTCCTGACGGCCATCGCCAAGGGGCTCTTTTTCCGAAATGGTATAAACCCGGTGGGTGGAGGCAATCAGCGTAGTGCGGCCCGTCACAAAGCCGCGCATCAGTGCCCGGCCGGCCTCCATCATTTCGGAGGCGATGACGATATCCACATCGCCAGGTACCGGCATCATCGCCAAAATGGGGTCGCGTTTGGCTTTTTTGGCGGCTTCTTTTGGGAAAAACTCTACATAATAGATGGTTGCACCGGTGCGCTGTGCGACACCGGGAACGGAGGTGGATTGCGCCAGATAGCCATTATTCTGGCCAAGACCAACAATCCAGTCGGCCAGAACGCCGCCGCCCTGTCCGCCCATGGCGGTAATGGCAATGGTGATTGGGCGCTCGGTTTTCATGAGGCCTCGCCGAATGAATATCGGGTGCGTTTTTTATCGGCGCGCCCTTGTAAAAAACTGATAACGCCATGGCGCACGGCGGCGCGAGCGCGATCCCACCGTGTCGGGTTGTGGAGAATTTCGGCACGGTAAAAAGAAGGACACAATATGGCGGCATGGGCGATCTCGCCGCAAACGCCGCAGCCCACGCAATCATTGTTGACGCGGGTGACCGGGTCTTCGCGCAAAGGGTCCGGATTGTCGGCAATGGTCAGGGAAGGACAGCCGGAAAGGCGGATGCAGGCATGGTCGCCGGTGCAGGTATCGGCATCCACGCCAAAACGGGTTTTCACGGTGCGCTGGCCATCCTGAATGGCTTTGCGCTCCAGGGGCTTGTCACGGCGCTGTTTATTCAGCATGCATTCGGACTGCGCCAGAATAATTTTGGGCCCCTTAACGTCGGTGGTCAGGGCTTCGCGCAAGGTGTTGACCATTTTGCCAAGGTCATAGGTGTTGACCGGACGCACCCAGTTTACCCCCAGGCCGCGCACCGCCCGCTCTATGGGTTGGCCGGTAATGCGGTTGGTATTTTGCGCGCGCGAGGAAAGAAGGTCCTGTCCCCCCGTGGCCGCCGAATAGCCATTGTCGATAATCACCAGCACGTTGTCGTTCTGGTTAAAAACCGCGCCGCCAACGCCGCTGGTCAGGCCATTATGCCAAAACCCGCCATCACCCATAATACTGATCGTGCGCTTGCCAGCGGCGGTATTAAAGGCCGAGGCCCCGGACCAGCCCAGGCCATAGCCCATGGTGGTGTTGCCAATATTAAAGGGTGGCAGAATGGAGAAGAGGTGACAGCCAATATCGCAGGAGACATGAAAATCTCCCAGCTCGCGCTGTATCAGCTTCATGGCGGTAAACACCGGGCGTTCCGGACAGCCGGTGCAAAAGCCAACCGGGCGCGGGGGCACATTTTGCACCAATTGTTTCTGGGTTTTGGCTTCCAGAGACTGGTCCGGCTTGGCCCCCTTGATCTTGCCGGGAGCATGGGCTGCAAAAAACGCCTGCAAGCCATCGCGCAAAACCTGGCCGGTATATTCACCTGCGCGTGGCAATATTTCTTTGCCGACTATGCGGGTTTGCAAATCGGCCTGGCGCAAAATAGTGTTCAGGACCTGTTCGATATATTCGGGCTGGCCTTCCTCGACCATCAGAACGGCGCGCTTGTCGGCGCAAAAGCCGCGTACCTCGTCCTCGATCATTGGATAGGTGACATTCAGACAATAAATCGGAATGTCGGTGCGGCCAAAATTGTCGGCAAGGCCGGCCAATTGCATGGCCCGCATCAAGGTGTTGTAAAGCCCGCCCTGAACGATGATGCCCACATCGCCAGTGGAACCGCCCAGAAATTCGTTCAGCCTGTGCTTTTTGATATAGGAAACGGCGGCAGGCCAGCGCTTTTCTACCTTTTCTACCTCGTGGACGAAATTGGAGGGCGGCAGCACCACCCGGCCATAATCGCGTACTGGATTTTCCATAGCTTCAGCCAGGGTAAAAGTGGGGCTGACATTGTCTTTGGCGGTAAAACTGCCCGAGACATGACAGGCACGAATGCGCAATTCCAGCATGACCGGGGTATTAGAGGCCTCGGAAAGCTCGAACCCTTTTTCCACCATTTGCGTGATCGACGTAAGATTGGGGCGCGGGTCCAGAAGCCAGATTTGCGACTTCATGGCAAAGGGGTGCGAGCGCTCCTGCATGATGGAGGAGCCTTCGCCATAATCTTCGCCAACAATGATCAGCGCGCCGCCCATCACGCCGCTGGAGGCAACCGAGGCCAGCGCATCGGACGCCACATTGGTGCCCACGGTGGATTTCCAGGTGACTGCCCCGCGCAACGGGTAATTGACCGAGGCGGCTAGCATGGCAGCGGCGGCGGCCTCAGACGCGCTGGTTTCAAAATGCACGCCCAGATCATTCAGGATCGGCTCGGCATCGCTAAGCACGTCCATCAGGTGCGATATGGGAGCGCCCTGATAGCCGCCAACATAGGAAACCCCGGCCTGCAACAATGCCTTTGTAACCGCCAAAATGCCTTCGCCGTGAAAGGTCTCGCCCTTACCCAGTTTCAGTTTTTGGACTTCTTTTGCGAAAGATCGTTCGGCCACACCTTGCTCCTTAAGCGCCTATCTTGCCGCGCCTGACATGCTATGGCTAGATCTTATCGGTATTTATTTTAGTGCTATAATATTTTAGCTATGCTAGGCTCAAAATCCCGGAACTGGACACACTATGAACCTAGAAGGAAAAACGGCATTAGTGACTGGCGGCGGATCGGGGATCGGTCTGGCCTGTGCCAAACGTTTGGCGGATGACGGCGCGCGGGTGTTGGTAGCGGGACGCAATAAAGCGGCGCTGAAGGCCAGCGGTTTTGATTATCTGTTGATGGATGTCACCAAAGAAAAGTCCGTAACCGAGGCCTTTGCAAAGGCTGGCCCCATAGATGTTCTGGTCAATAATGCCGGGGCGGCGGCCACGGCACCGGCGCTAAAAACGGATATGGAAATGTGGCAGGCCATGTTGGCGGTCAATCTGACCGGCGCTTTTTTATGTGCACAGGCCACCATTCCGGGCATGGTTGAACGCGGTTGGGGACGATTTATTGTGATTGCCTCAACGGCTGGCCTGAAGGGGTATGCCTATACGGCGGCCTATAGTGCGGCCAAACACGGGGTACTGGGGCTGGTTAAAACCCTGGCGATCGAGCTGGCCAAAACCGGGGTAACCGTCAATGCGATCTGTCCCGGGTTTACGCAAACGCCATTGCTGGACGGCTCTTTGGACGTGATCATGAAAAAGACAGGCTGCACACAAGAGGCCGCGCTAAAACGGCTGATCAGGGATAACCCCATGGGGCGCGCTGTATTGCCGCACGAGGTTGCCGATGCGGTGTCGTATGTATCGGGGACAGGGGCCGGGGCCACCAACGGCCAGTCCATAGTGATTGATGGCGGGGAGAGCATTGCATGACAGACGGGAGTGACACATTAAGAGCATGGCTGGCCTTGTTAAATACTTCGAATACCATAAAAAAATCGGTGGATGCGCAATTGCGGGCGCGATTTGGCGTCTCTATTTCCAGATTTGATGTTATGTCCGCGTTACAGCGTTGCTATCCGGAGGGCTTGCGCGCCGGTGAATTATCAAGGCAATTGATGGTCACCGAAGGCAATACCACACAGGTCACGGCCCCTTTGATGCGCGACGGGTTTGTGGAACGCCGGGTCAGCCCCAAAGATGCTCGCGGCGTGATTTTTTCGCTAACGCCCGAAGGATTGTCGCTGTTTAACGACATGGCCACAGAGCACAAGGAATGGATCCGTGATGCCTTTGCCAAATTGAATGCGAAGGATCTGGCAGACCTGCGTGCGCTGCTGGGGCAGATGGAACCCGACACAAATACGAAACGGAAAAGTGAATGAACCCCGATCAGTTTTCGCCGACGCATTTTTGCTGGACCTTTGCAGACGGCGTGGCCCGCGTCACGCTGAACCGGCCGGAACGTAAAAACCCGCTTACTTTCGAATCTTATGCTGAACTGCGCGATATGTTTCGCGCAATGGTTTATGACAAAAAGGTCAAGGCCATCGTTTTTGGCAGTCAGGGGGGCAATTTTTGTTCCGGCGGCGATGTGCATGAGATCATCGCGCCGCTGACCAAAATGGATATGACGGAACTCTTGGACTTTACCCGCATGACCGGCGATCTGGTCAAAGCCATGCGCGGTTGCCCGCAACCCATCATTGCCGCCGTTGACGGCATTTGTGTCGGTGCCGGGGCGATCATTTCTATGGCTTCGGATCTGCGTCTGGCTGCACCAGAGGCCAAAACCGCGTTTTTGTTTAACCGGGTTGGCCTTGCCGGGTGCGATATGGGGGCGTGCGCCATGCTGCCGCGTATTATCGGCCAGGGCCGGGCCTCAGAATTGCTGATGACCGGGCGCAGTTTTGGTGCCGATGAAGGCCTAAACTGGGGGTTTTTTAATGCCATTCACGAAGCTGATGCGCTGGATGGCGCGGCGATGAAACTGGCCCGACGTTTGGCATCGGGGCCAAGTTTTGCCAATGGTATCACCAAAAACCAGCTCAATATGGAATGGGATATGAGCCTCGATACTGCCATAGAGGCCGAGGCCCAGGCGCAGGCCATTTGCATGCAGACCCGCGATTTTGAACGCGCCTATCATGCCTTTGTGGCCAGGGAAAAACCGGTGTTCGAGGGCGATTGATGTCTGACAAAAGCTTTCTTGAGTGGCCGTTCTTTGAGGACCACCACCGCGCATTGACCCAAGAGCTGGACGCGTGGGCGGGCCGCGAACTGCCCGCTATTGTTGATGCAAAAAATGCCCACAAGGACGTGGATGGGACTTGCCGCGCGCTGGTAGCGGCGTTGGGGAAAGGCGGCTGGCTGCGCTATTGCGTGCCAGCAGAGTTTGGCGGTGTGCATGAGAGTTTGGACGTACGTTCGCTCTGCCTGATCCGTGAAACGCTGGCGCGTCATAGTGGATTGGCGGACTTTGTTTTTGCCATGCAGGGGCTTGGCTCGGGCGCGATCAGCATGTTTGGCAATGCAGCGCAAAAAAATGCCTATCTGCCCGCCGTGGCAGCGGGCAAAAAAATCGCCGCCTTTGCGCTGACCGAACCCGATGCCGGATCTGATGCCGCCGCCATGAGCACGCATTTGACGCGCCATGGCGATCAGTATCTGGCCAATGGTCAAAAGACCTTTATTTCCAATGGGGGCATTGCAGATTTCTATACCCTCTTTGCCAAAACCGATGCCGGGGTCAGCGCCATCATTGTCGATGCCGATACCCCCGGACTAAAGATCGCCGAGCGGATCGAAGTGATTGCCCCGCATCCGTTGGCGCGTTTGACGTTCAGGGATTGCGCCATACCGGCGGCCAATTTGCTGGACGAAGAGGGGCGCGGCTTCAAGGTGGCGCTTTCGACGCTGGATGTGTTTCGCACCACCGTAGGGGCGGCAGCGCTGGGCTTTTCCCGCCGGGCGCTGGACGAGGCTTTGGGTCATGCACGCCGCCGGAAAATGTTCGGGGCGACCTTGGCTGATTTGCCATTGGCGCAGGGCATGCTGGCGGAAATGGCGCTGGATGTGGATGCCTCGGCCTTATTGATTTACCGATCCGCCTGGACCAAGGATGTGCAAGGCACCCGGGTCACCCGCGAGGCAGCCATGGCCAAGCTTTATGCCACCGATCAGGCCCAAAGCGTGATCGACAAGGCGGTGCAATTGCTGGGCGGTCTGGGGGTAACCAAGGGCCAAAAGGTTGAGGAGCTATATCGCGAGGTGCGGGCGCTGCGGATTTATGAAGGGGCGTCGGAAGTGCAAAAAATAGTCATTGCACGCCAGCTTCTACAGGAAAATTGAGCATATGGGCTTTTTTAAAGTTCCCGGCAAAGTGCGCTTTGGCCATACGGATTCGGCGGGAGTCATTTTCTATCCGCGCTTTTTTGAAATTCAAAACTCGGTGGTTGAAGACTGGTTTGATGATGCGCTGGATCACAGTTTTTCCGAATTTCGTGAGAAGTTTGACCTGACTACGCCTTTGGTCGATGTCAGCACGCAATTTTTACTGCCATGCCGCCTTGGCGAAAAGCTGGATGTGATGCTGGGCATAATCCACCTTGGCCGCTCCTCGCTGGTCTTGCGGGTCAATGCCGTGCGGGGCGAAGATACCTGCATTACTTCACGCGCGGTGCTGGTGTGCAGCAAGACCGATTTTACCGGATCCGCCCCATGGCCCGATGCCGTGCGCCAGCGCATGTTGCCCTATCAGATTGAAGAGAGCCTTTCGTGAAACACATATTACAACCGGGTGGCTGGAAACGCCCCAGAGGTTATGCCAATGGAATAGCGGCCGAGGGGCGCATGGTTTTTACCGCTGGTATGATTGGCTGGAACGCCCAAGAAGAATTTGAAAGCGATGACCTGGTCGATCAGATCCGCCAAACCCTGATCAACACCATCGCCATTCTGGCCGAGGCCGGAGCAAATCCTGAGCATATTGTACGCATGACCTGGTACATCACCGACCGTGATGACTATCTGGCGCGCCAGAAAGAAATCGGGACCGCCTGGAAAGAGACTATGGGCCGCCAATTTCCCTGCATGGCCTGTGTTCAGGTTGTCGCCCTGATGGAAATCCGTGCCAAAATCGAGATTGAAACTATAGCGGTTATCCCGGCTGGCTGAGCAAGCCTATTCAGGCTTAGCCGACATTACGCGTTGTAATGAGGTCAACGTTTCCAGCAATTCCTGTTGATCCGCCTTGGACATGGCTGCCAGGATTTCCCCAACCCAGCATTCGTGATCCTTGGCCATGCGCGTAAACAGGTCTGCCCCGGCCGGGGTCAGGCCGATCATAATGCTGCGCCGGTCGCGCGGCGCGGGGCTGCGTTCCAGCAGGCCTTCCTTTTCCATCCGGTCCAGAAGACGCGATATATTGCCCGATGAGGCGATCAGCATACGCGATAGAGCGCTTACCCCCAGTCGTTTTCCATCGGTACGCGCCAGTTGTGACAACACATCAAACCGGGCCATGGATTGCCCATAATGGGTGCGCAGGCGCGCCGTGATTTCGCTTTGTAACAAGGCCGAAGTTTTTGCCAGTTGCAGCCACAGTTTCAGGGCGGTTTTGTCGCTCATGGCTAATCCATTTCATAATTTAGTTTACATGTAAGTATCTTATGACTAAATTAAATGCAAGTGGGAGAGATATGATGAAAATCACGGTAATCGGCGGTGGGCCAGGCGGGTTGTATTTTGCGTTGTTGACCAAAAAAGCGCGGCCCGATTTTGACATTGAGGTCTATGAGCAAAACCGCGCCGATGACACGTTTGGCTTTGGCGTGGTGTTTTCTGATGAAACTCTGGATGAGTTTCTAAGCGCCGATCTGGCCTCATACGATATGATCCGTGACAGCTTTGCCCATTGGAGCGATATTGTCATCGAGCACAAGGGGGAACGCACCATAGTCGGCGGAAACGGCTTTGCCGGATGCTCGCGCCTGACCCTGTTGCAGGTATTGCAGAACCGCTGCGAGGCGGTGGGGGTGAAAATTCACTATTCCACTGTGATTGATCCGGACACGCTTGGCACTCGCTTTGCTGACAGTGATCTGATTGTGGCGGCCGATGGCATAAACAGCGCCATTCGCAATAAACATCAGGGCGAATTTGGCATGCACACGCAATTTCGCCCCAATTATTTTGTCTGGCTGGGATCCAGCAGGCCGCTGGATGCCTTTACGTTTTTCTTTAAAGAAACCGAACATGGCCATTTTTGTGCCCATACCTATCAGTATGAGGAAGGGCATTCGACCTGGGTGGTGGAGACCACTGATGCATGCTGGCAGGCCAGCGGCTTTGCCGATATGGACGAGGCCGAGTGCGCCCACTATCTGGAGGGCGTTTTTGCCGACGAACTGGATGGCCATGGCTTTATCACCAACCGTTCCTTGTGGCGTAATTTTCCGGTGATCACCTGTGATCGCTGGAACGTGGGTAATATTGTGCTTTTGGGTGATAACAAGGCCACGGCGCACTGGTCCATTGGCTCTGGTACCAAATTGGCCATGGAATGTGCCATCGGGCTGAGCCAGGCGGTACTGGACAATCCGAAACATTTGCCCGCCATTTTCGAGCAATACGAAAACACCCGGCGCATTCCGGTGGAGATCACCCAGCATAATGCCGCCGTGTCTTTGCGCTGGTTTGAAAACATGCCGCAGCATTGGGACAAGTCGCGCTATGCCTTTTCGTTTTCCATCATGAGCCGCGCCAAATCCATTACCTGGGATAATCTGAAACTGCGCGATGCGGATTTTTTGTGCGCCGCCGAGGACGAGTTTTATCAGCGCTATCAAAAAGAGACCGGGCGCGATGTAGCAGCAAAGCGCCCAACCCCAATGTTTACGTCGTTCTCCTTGCGCGATCTAACCATTCCCAACCGGGTGGCTGTGGCCCCGATGGCGCAATACTGCGCCGTAGATGGCACGCCAATGGATTGGCATTTTTCCCATTATACCGTCCGGGCGCTGGGCGGGGCGGGGCTGGTCTTTGTGGAAATGACCTGCCCCAGCGCCGATGCGCGTATCAGTGATGGCTGCACCGGGCTTTGGAATGACGAACAGGAAGACGCCTGGGCGCGTATCAATGATTTTGTGCATAAAAATACCAGGGCGAAGATGGCCCTGCAATTGGGCCATGCGGGGCGCAAAGGCTCGACCCAGCGCGGCTGGGAAACCCCCCATCACCCCAAAATACAAGACAATTGGCCGCTTTTTTCCGCTTCGGCCATTCCCTATCTGGAGGACATATCCGCCACGCCAACGGCGTTGGGGCGCGGCGATATGTATCGCATCCGTGATGAATTTGTGGCGGCAACCCGGCGCGCCGATGCCGCCGGGTTTGACATGCTGGAGCTGCATTGCGCCCATGGGTATTTGCTGGCGAGTTTCCTTTCGCCGCTGACCAATACGCGCCAGGATGAATATGGTGGATCGGCGCAAAACCGTGTGAAATTCCCAGTCGAGGTTTTCACCGCTATGCGCGCCGTCTGGCCGGGTGACAAGCCTATGTCGGTGCGTCTATCTTCGTCGGACTGGGCCGAAGGCGGCCTGTCGCTGGTGGATCTGAAGGTGATTGCGAAGGCGTTCAAGGACGCCGGTGTGGATATCATCCATGCCTCATCAGGCCAGACGGTGCCCTGGCAAAAGCCGGTTTATGGCCGCATGTGGCAAACGCCCTTTGCCGAATATATCCGCCAGGAAGCGGACATCCCCACCATTGCGGTGGGCGATATAACCCTGCCCGAACAGATCAATACCATTGTCGCCGATGGGCGTGCCGATTTGTGCGCGCTGGCACGTCCGCATTTGAATAATCCGAACTTCACCCGCCAGGCCGCCGGGCATTACGGGGTACGTGATCAGCACTGGCCGCCGCAACATGAAACCGGCGAATACCAGCTCTATCGCGAAGCAGAAAAAACCAATGAAAAGGCGTTTGATCTGGCCCAAAAAGCCCGCCCCAATCGCCGCCATTACCAACGTGCGGTTAAATAAACTACACCGTCATTCCGGCGCTTGCTACTGGACCCCGTTTTCAACGGGGTGATGCTAATTGATCACTAAGCCAGCAGCGCCTTGTGTTTCGCTAGCGCCTGCAAGACCGCCTCAATATCGCTCATGTCATTATAAAAATGCGCCGAAACGCGTAAATTGCCATCGCGGCAGGAGGTGATAATTTTGTCGCCCTGTAATGCCGCTACCAGCCCATGATCGTCCGTGCTGCGAATGGCCACCATGGGGCCTTGCGCCGTATCGCCCAGCTTACAGGCCAGCGTACCGCCAAGCGCCCGCACGCCGTCTTTCAAAGTGCGGTTCAGGCCCTGCACATGGTCACGGGTGTTTTGCACCCCAACGTTCAGCATATAATCCAGCCCGGCTTTGGCCGCATAAAGCGCCGGTACGGATGGCGTGCCCTGTTCGAACCGTCTGGCATTGGGGGCCGGTTCATTGCCATGAATTTTCATGGCGTGAATATCGGCCTGGNCGAACCAGCCGGTCTGGGTGGGATAGAGATTATCGATCAGGGCTTCGCGCACATAAAGATAGCCGATGCCGGCACTGCTGAGCAGGTATTTCAGCGCCCCGCCGATGAGAAAATCCACATCCAGCGCGCGTACATCAAACGGCACCGCCCCCAGCCCCTGATAGCCATCCACCAGCATCAACGCCCCGGCTTCATGGGCGATTTTAGTAATCGCCGCAATGTCATTGAGCGCCCCGTGGCGATAGCAGACCAGCGGCACCGCCACGATCAGCGTTTTTTCGTTAACCAGCTCGGTCAGATGTCCAAGGTCCAGCTGTCCGTCGTCATTTTCACGGGCATGGACCACATCGGCATGGCGGCGGCTTTGCGCGTGCCAGTTTTGCGCCTCGGTGGGAAAGGCCTGATCGGTGGTGACCACGCGATTGCGKGTGCCGGTGAAATCCAGCGCGCTGATCAGACTGCTCAAGGATGCCGAGGCCGAGGTGGTGACCGCCACTTCGTCTGCATCCGCGTTCACCAGTTTGGCAAAACGGCTGCGCACATCTTCRTGSAKCTCGCACCARTACATCCAGTCRGCGCCCTKGGTGTTGCGACACTTCAGATATTCGCCATAGGCCGCTTCGACCTGATGAGACAGCGCCCCGTATGAGCACGAATTGATATAATGGGTGTGCTGAAAAATAGAAAAATCGCGACGATAAATTTCCATGCTGGGCGGGCTCACTTCCAAACGGCAATCAGGATGATGGCAAAGGGGATCAATAGACGCAAAACCCAGATCCACAAGGTTTCTATCCGTGGACTCAGACCAAGATGACCACGCACCAGACGAGGGACACCCCAGCCGGTAAAGAGGGCAATCAACAAGCCATTAAAGGGCARAAGYAYGCTGGCAATGGTAAAGTCCATAGTGTCAAAAATGCTTTTTCCGGCAAAGCCTGGCACCAGATTAAAGGGGTGAATATGTTCCCAGAGATTAAAAGATAAYAGCGCYGCWATGCCCACGAACCAGGCGCCTATACCGGCCAGCAAAGTGCCCCGGGTGCGCGACATGCCGCGCCGCTCTTCCATCCACGCCACCACCGGTTCCAGCGTACCGATGCCGGTAGTAAAGGCCGCAAAAAAGAGCAGTATAAAGAAGGCGGCCCCCACAATCATGCCGCCGCTCATCTGACCAAAGGCGGTAGGCAGGGTAACAAATATCAGGCCCGGGCCACCGGCCGGATCCAGACCTTGGGCAAACACCAGTGGGAAAATGGCAATACCCGCCACCAGGGCGACAGCCGTATCGACCAGCGCCACAATGGCAACCGAGCGCCCCAAAGAGATGGTGTTGGGAACATAGGCTCCATAGGTGATCATAACACCAACCCCGATGGCTAGCGAGAAAAACGCCTGTCCGGCGGCCAGTATGATGGTTTTACCAGTGACGGCGGACCAGTCTGGCGAGAATAGAAAATCCATGGCCCGGGCGGTGTCGCCAACCTTAAGGGCATAGATCATCAACCCCGCCAGCAACAGAAACAACAACGGCATCAGCACTTTTGACATAGCTTCAATGCCGCCATGCACACCCCGGATCAACACCAGCATGATGCCGCCCATAAACACGCTGTGCGCGGCCAGCATACGCCACGGGCTGGCCAGCATGGTATCAAAACGCGCCCCGGCCAGTTCACCGTTTGCGCTGGCGACTTTGCCAATCATGCCATGGGCGGCATAGTCCACGGCCCAACCGCCAACCACGCTGTAATAGGCCACCCCGATAAAGGGTATGAAGATACTCAGGATCCCGATGAACTGCCAGCCGCGATTAGCCCCCGATTGGGTGATCAGGGTGCGGATGCTGTGCATGGCACTGCCGCCGCCGGTGCGCCCCAATGCCAGCTCGGCCAGCATAATCGGCATGCCGATCAGGAACACGCAGGCGATATAGATCAGCACAAACGCGCCGCCGCCATTCTCGCCGGCCAGAAACGGAAAACGCCACAGATTACCCAACCCCACGGCGGCTCCAGCGGTGGCCAGAATAAAGCCCAGCCCCGATGACCAGCGTTTATCTGCAGAGGCGTTTACGGCCATAATGCTATCCAGTTCTAGTAATTAATCGCCGGGCTTCCCGAGGGGTAAAACGCCCCCATCAAGCGCAGGCCGCGTGCGTCAGTGCATTCCAAAGAATGGCCCTGACGGCGGCTAAGGAAGATGATGTCGCCGGGGCTAACCGGTGCGCGGCATTTCTCTGTCCACATCATGCCTTCACCCGATAAAATGACGATGGCTTCTTCATATAAATGACGATGAAAGGCGGCGCGCGATAATGGCACTTCGCCAATAAACTGGGTGATTTCTTTGGAGCCTGCCTGTTCATCCACCAAAATCTGGAAAAACCGGTCGGCCATAATTTCGGCCTTGTCATGATCCACACCGACACGGCGTTCGGCAAAGGCGGCATTAAACGTGCCATCGGGGCCATCAGGCCAACTTGGATTTTCGCTTTGCGGGCAAATGGTCGCCATAATGGTGACCGGCTCGTCGGCGTGCAGGCAAAATGCCTCGCCAGCCTGCACAAATATGCCAGTTTCCGGGCCAACCGTAAATTTCTGGCCTTCGATGTCGATGCTGCCCACTCCTGAAACCACAAACATGACCGTGTCACTGTTTTCATAACGCATCCAGGGCGAGGTGCCGGTGTCGGCGGTCAGGCGCAACAGGCTCAGGTGTTTGGCGCCGTCCCTGGCCCCGATCAGGGTTTGCCAGCCCAGCGTGCCCTTGTGTTCATCCAAGGATGGATCCGGGCTCAGCACATAGGCCCCGCCATCCAGCATGGCCTTGCCGCTATGACTGGCAACGCGCTCGATCAGTTTGGCATCGCCCATGGCGGCGATCTCTTCGGCGCTGGCTTCTTCATAGGTGTCCTGCAGATTATTGTGTGCGCCATCGCAATAGGGGGCCGAGCGGGTATGCTTGCAGGCACACAGCAAAACCTCTTCGGTCTTCTCGGCCACAAATTTCAAGGGTCTGAAGCTGGTTCCCGCATGAGAGCCATCGCAAAACGGCTGCATCTTACTGCGCCCACACGTGCACCAGAAATAGCGCTTTCCCTCCTCCAAAGAGGTCAGGCAGGGCTTGGTCGCGGCAATGAAGGGATCAGGGTCTTGGGATTCATTTTTTGACATAAAATTATTTTAGGCCTTAACCATCGTGTGTGCTATCTAAAACTTAAGTAAAAATGCGACTCATGAACAGGAATAACCAATGATATTTCGCCAGATTGCAGCGTGGGCTTTGGTCTTGGTAACGCTAATTGCGTTTCCGGCCAAAGCACAAATCGAGCTGCCGGATTGGGAAACGGTTAAAATCAGCACCGAAAATCTGGGCCATGGGGTCTATATGCTGCAAGGCTTTGGTGGCAATATCGGGGCCTATGTGGGACAAGGTGGCGTGTTTCTGGTTGATAATGAATATGCGCCCTTGTCGGCAAAAATCATGGCGGCGTTGTCAGCCATAAGCGACCAGCCGGTGCGCTTTGTGGTTAACACCCATTGGCACCGGGACCATCGCGGCGGCAATGAAAATTTTGTCAATGCCGGGGCTATGATTATCGCCCACGACGAAACCCGGCGCATCATGGCGCTGGCCCAGCAAACCCCGGATATGCAAAGTGAAATCGGGCCTTCTATCCAAAACCTGCCCGCCATCACCTATGATAAGGCGATGACGTTTCATCTGGGCGAGGAGATCATTGAGGTGCGTTATGTGCCCAATGTGCACACCTCGGGCGACAGTCTGGTGATCTTTAAAAACGCCAATATTATCCAGACCGGCGATATGTATTTTAACGGCTTTTATCCCTTTATTGACGTGCCCTTTGGCGGCTCTATCGACAATATGATTGCCTTTTATGATGATCTGTATGCGCTGGCCGATGCCGATACCAAAATCATTCCTGGCCATGGCTCTGTAGCCAATCGCGAAGATGTGCGTGCCTACCAGAATATGCTGAAAGTCGTGCGTACCCGGGTGTCGCGGGCCATTGCTAAAGGCCTCTCTTTGGAAGATTTAAATGCGGCCAAACCACTTGCCGATCTGGACCCGGAATGGGGTGATAATCTGATCACGGCGGACTGGTTATTGAATATGGTTTATGCGGACCTGACCACGCATGGAATGAAGGCAGCCGTAAAATGACGCAAACCAATATGACGGCGCGGGAACGCGAATACACGCCCAGCTCCTGCGTTGAAAATCTTGATGATGTGCTGCTGAACTTTGCCGAGCAATGCATAAGCATGAGCGAGAAATACAAACCCAACACCCGCGCCGATGTGCCCTATGGAGAGGCGCCGCGCACGGTGATGGATATTTTTGTACCCGATGGGGATGGCCCATTCCCGGTACATGTTTTTGTTCATGGCGGCTATTGGCAGGAGTTTTCAAAGGCCGAAAGCACCTTTGCCGCCGGTAATTTTCTGAACCATAACCGCATTTTGGTGGTGATGGACTATACGCTGGCCCCCGAGGCAAAAATGGCGCAAATCATAGACGAAGCGCGTAGCTGTGCGGTGTGGGTGGCTAATAATATTGCCGATTATGGCGGCGACCCGGATAACATCAGCATGTCCGGTCATTCCGCCGGGGCGCATTTACTGGCACAAATTCTGGCCATGGACTGGCAAAGCGAAGGGTTTGACACCTGTCCCTTGAAAGGGGCAACGCTGGTCAGCGGCGTTTATGATCTGCGCCCGCTGGTGGGCACCACTATCAATGATGCCCTGGCCATGGATGCAGACGAGGCGGCGCGCCACAGCCCGCAATTTCATCTGCCCAAACCCGCCTGCCCAATTGTGCTCAGCGTTGGCGGCATAGAGACCGATGCGTTCAAATCGCAAACCCAAAACTTTGCCGATGCCCTGCACAAGGCCGGGCATGATTGTACCATAATTCCCATGGCGGAGTTCAACCATTTTGATATTATTCTGGAACTGGCCAACCCGCAAAGCCCGCTGTTTTTGGCCATCAAGGCACAGATGCAGGCAAAGGGCTGATACCCGCGCTCAGGTTACCTGCGCGCGCCGGGCATAGCGCGCCGCCTGCCATAGGTTTTGATCCATCACCTTTTTGATGGCATCCACCGCGTCCCAGATATCAACATAGCGCGTATACAGCGGCGTTAGCCCAAAGCGCAAAATATCCGGGGCGCGAAAATCCCCGATCACGCCCTGATCAATCAGCGCCTGCATAATGGCGTAGCCATGGGGATGGGTGAAGGCTACCTGACTGCCCCGCTCGTCGGCGGCGGCATTGCTGGCCAGGGCAAAGCCATACTCGCCGCAATGGGCCTCCATCAACGTAATAAAGGCATCCCCCAAGGTCATGGATTTTTGCCGGATGGCGTCCATATCGGCGCGTAACATCATATCCAGCCCACATTCCATGACCGCCAGTGACAAGACCGGCTGTGTGCCGCTGAGCATTTGGTGGATATCTGTTGCCGGGCGATAATCGCGCTCAAAAGCAAAGGGGTCCGCATGGCTCCACCAGCCGCTCAAGGGTTGTATGGCTTCGCCCTGATGACGTTTGGCGACATACAAAAACGCCGGGGCGCCCGGGCCACCGTTCAGAAACTTGTAACCGCAACCAACGGCAAAATCCGCATTCGCCTTGCCCAGATTTACCGGCAAGGCCCCGGCGCTGTGGCATAAATCCCAACAAATCAGCGCCCCGGCCTTATGGGCCATTTGGGTGAGCGCATTCAAATCAAACACCGCACCGGTTTTATAATGCACCTGGGTCAGGGCGACCACCGCCACCTCGGAGGTGATCTGCGCGGCCATGTCTTCACGCTTGGCAAAGCGCACCTCATGGCCACGGCCCAATTGGCGGGCCAACCCCTGGGCCATGTAATTATCCGTTGGAAAATTACTGCCCTCCATCAATATAACCTTGCGACCCGGGCGTAAATCCAGCGCCATACTCAACAGCTTGTACAAATTGATCCCGGTACTGTCGGTGACCAGCACTTCACCTTCTTGCGCGCCGATCAACGGCGCCAGCTTGTCGCCAAGGCGCTGGGGCAGGTCAAACCAGCCATGACGGTTCCAACTGGTGATCAGGTCCTGGCCCCATTCCTGTGATAACAGTTTYTGGCTGCGCGCCATGGCGGCTTTGGGCATGGCTCCCAATGAGTTTCCATCCAGATAGATCACCCCATCCGGCAATACAAACTCATCTCGAAAGGCCCCCAAAGGGTCTTTGGCATCGCGTTCCGCAAGGGAATGGCGGCTATAGGGCATAAAGGGGCTCCCACGGGCATGTATCAGACTTGCCCCATATCACACCTTATAAAAATGCACCATTCTAGGGCCGTATAGGGGCGCGAGGATAAGCCCCGTTTATCCCCGCAATGGCAAGGGGCGATTAGGGGTAAAAAGGGTCATTCGAGGGGCGTTATAGGGGCAGTTTAGTGCATTTTAGGGTCAATTCAGGGGCAAATGAAGGATGCCGAGGGATAAGAGGTGACCCTCTTTGACCCTTATTGGCGCTATGCGGGGGATAARTTCCTGAATGGCTTCTTGCCCACCACCGTCGCCCCGGCGTTAGCGAGGCATAGGCTGGTGATCGCCTGATCTGTCATTGCCGGGCCTGTTACGGCAATCCAGAGCGTCCGTAAAGCAATACTGGATTACCCGGATAAACCGGGTAATGACAGGTTTGGAAAATAACCACCTCATACTGAGGAGGCGCGTAGCGCCCTCGAAGAATGGAGAACCCAAACACAGGGTCAAGTGCAAAAGGAAACGTGACTTGCTGCCAAGGTGCGGTGTGATAGGTTTTTATCATGAAACGATTTTTGATCGCGCTTGTGCCTATAATTCTGATAGGTTTGCTGGCGTCGTGCAGCACTACCCGGGTCTTGCTGCAAACCGCGCCATCCAGGCCCAAAGGCATGCCGGCCAGCCCGGTTTTGCCACTAACCACGCTGGAAAACTGGCAGCAAAGCAACGTGCCACAGATCAAGGCCTTACTGGAAAATACGATATACGGGACCTATCCATCYGGCCTGACATTACAACGCAAAGACCAGCGTGTTCTGGAAGGGGCACGCTTTGATGGTAGCGCCAAAATTACCCTTGAAACCCTGCAAATCCGTAATCCCGCCACCGGGGTTTTCCGCGATGTGGGACTGGTGATTGCGCGCCCTGTGGGCGCGCCGGGCGATGTTCCGGTCATCATGATGGAAAATTTCTGCCCCAACACCGCCGTCATACCCGTGCCCGAAGTGCCCAAGCCCCAGGGGGATTTCATGTCCTGTGACGGCAAGGGTCTGATGAGCCATGTGTTTGGATATTTTTTTGGCCGCTATATCAGTACCCCGCCTATCGCTGACATTATGCGTCGTGGTTATGCGCTGGCCTCGGTTTTTCCATCCGAATTTATTCCCGATACTCCCGAGGGGGGCGTAAAGGCGCTGGATCAGTTTTTTGCCGACCAGCCCGAGGCGACGCGCACCCATGCCATTATGGCGTGGGCGGCGGAGTATTCTCTGCTTTC
>NVVU01000112.1 GCA_002733485.1 Robiginitomaculum sp. | reverse complement strand
TGACTGTGTTACTGATGTAGCAGAACCCGGCATGTTAGAGAAGGTAACCGTACCAGCCAGTGAATCCGCAGACATTCCTGTGAAACGGAAGATGTTCCGAGAAGAGGAATTAGCTCCACCAACCCAAGCAAACGGACCAAAGGTCGAGTTTTGCTGCTCAATGGTATCAAGATTTACCGTACCACCATAAGAGGTGGAAGCTTTAAAGTCAGGTCCACCAGTGAAGGTTTGCTGAATGGCACCAACAGATGCCGTTCTGGCCGCAATGGCAGTGGTGCCATCAAAGTTCAGATCAAAGGTGCCTGCGCTAGTAGTAAAAGCACCTGCATTGCCGTTAGCGATTGTGAAATCAAACTTGTTTGCATTAGGCGCAGCCTGGGCAACACCATTAATGGCAGCACCAGGAGCAGCAGCATTTAGCGTAACTTTAACACCATTGGCAGCCAGAGCGCCTGTGTCGGACAGATCAACCGTAAACGTAGTGTTGTTCATGTGCGTAGCAGGAGCAAATGCAGTACCAGCAAGATCAACAACCGGAACCGAAGGAACTGTCTTCAAGGTTGCTGTAAGAGTGCCGATAACGCCCCTTGTTGCAGTATCAGCAGCAATACCAGTACCGCCGACAATCAAAGACGTGAATGTTGGAAGAGCAGCTTTGGAGTCATTTGCATCGACGGCAGCAGCAATGCTGGTAATCGCGTTGGTGCAAGAAATAACATCGCCTGTCGTTGAGGCAGAACCGCCTTCAACAGGCGTGCCTGCTGCTGTGGTAGTGACATTGACTGTAATGGCACCAGAAGCGGGGCAAGCAACAGAATTAACTGAAAGAGCCAACCGCAATCTGATATTTGTCATTGCAACATTTGGCAAAAACACAACCGTTGCAGTGCTAGCGCCGCCGCCGCCGCCCAGACTAACTGAGGCTGCGCTGAAATCATCAGTAGCGTTGGCGCCACCATTATCTGCATCCAGAAGAGAAGTAGCTGCAAGACCAGTACCGGTAGAGTCACCAGTTGGATCCAGAACCATAGGCCCATTAAATGTGGTGCCGGTAGGCAGATCAATCTTGATCTTAAGCTGTTCATTGGGCACAGCGTTTGCAAACGAGACAAGATACTCAAACGTACCTGTCAAGGCAGTACCTGTAGAACCCAAACCAGTTGTTAAATCCAGCTCGTTTGCCAGCACAACATTAGCAATAACATCAGTACCAGCTGTATCCACATTATTACCAACAATTGCTATTGTTGAATGCGCAGCTGTTGCTGCCATGGCGACGATCGCTGTTGTAGCGAGAAGTTTTTTAATATTCATGAGTGTTTCCAATCATTAAAAGGTTTACGTGTAATCACTGGGCACACCAGAATTGGAGGGCCGTAGCTATGTTCACTTTATGTTATCTAGGGCACCCTCTAAACCTCAGCCCCCTGGAATACGTCAAGCGAGAACAGTTTTACAATTGGGATTACCACCATGTCAACTGTTTTGATAAAAAACTTGCGCYGWTTTTGYCTTTTAACCGGTTTTATCGAAAATCCTTTCCCCAAAAGGCATTGCGGGTTATATTTTTGTTTACTTTTCCCCTATTAGGCGAGACTTTCCGGGGCCCTGGTGTTGCCGTAAAGCAACATAGGTTTGCCCYTGGTTGCTTGTTAGTCTGGTGCAACAATTTGTAAAACATGTTTAGTCTGGTTAATAGCAAAACCTGCATTTACAGATTGTTATTTATTCATTTTGATTTGTTTTTCATGATCGGGACCGTCGGGCAAAGATCATCTGCATTTACTGAATTGGCTTTCTTCCCCTCAGCATCTCCTTACGGCATGAAAGCGGGCCATTTGAAGAGGTTCACGGTCGACCCCTTACTTTTTAAGCCTTGTCTATGCCGTTAAAATGAAACCTAGTATGTAATGACAATAAAGAGGTAGCCCATGAAAATCGTCAGCTGGAACGTAAACTCGGTTCGCACGCGCCTGCCTGCCATTCTAGAATGGTTCAAGAATGCCCGCCCGGACATTGCCTGTTTGCAAGAAATCAAATGCCAGGATGAGCAATTTCCGCGAGAGGAATTTGAATCTCTGGGATATAACATTGCCGTTCACGGACAAAAAAGCTATAATGGTGTCGCAATACTGTCACGTTACTGTATTGAAGAAAGCATAAACGGCCTGCCCGGTAATAATGATGATGATCATGCCCGATATATCGAGGCGGTGATAGGTGCCGATAGCGGCCCTGTGCGGGTGGCATCGATCTATCTGCCCAACGGAAACCCCAAAGGCACCGACAAATTTACCTACAAGCTGGACTGGATGAAGCGCCTGCGCAAACATGCGAAATCCCTTCTGCAGCTTGAGGAAAAACTTGTTCTGGCGGGGGATTATAATGTGATCTATCGCGATGAAGATTGCTGGGATCCCAGTGTGTGGGCCGATGATGCATTATATGCCCAAGAAGTCCGCGATGAATTTGCGGGCCTGCTGTGGGAGGGCCTGAGCGATGCGTATCTGGCCAAAGACGGCAGAGAGCATCAATATACGTTCTGGGATTATCAACGCGGGGCATGGCAACGGGGCCATGGCATTCATATTGATCACATCCTGTTATCCCCCCAGGCCGCCGACACCTTGCAAGGTGTACAGATATACAAGGATGCCCGTGCCATGGAAAAACCATCGGATCATGTACCGATTATGGTGGAGCTGGACCTGTGAGTACCGCAAAGGAAGCTGGCATCCTTACGCGCCCTTCGGGGCTRGCCTTGCGCGYCGTGGCGGCATTGGCGGCGCTGGCCTATCTCTTTGCACCGGAACATCTGGATACGGGCTTTGCCCCGCTGATCAAGGCGTTGCCGATCTGGGTGCTGGCCTGGCTGGCATTTTTGGCCAAGGACATTCCCCGGCATAACCGGCTGGCACTGGCGCTGACCTTCTCCGGCGTTGGCGATCTTTTCTTGTCTCTGGATATTGCCAAYGGYTTYGCCTTTGGCATGGGGGCATTTTTACTGGCGCAGCTCTCTTATATTGCGTGCTTCTGGCCACGCCGACGGACCGTGGCCGCACTTTCATGGCCGGACAAAGCAGTCATTATTGGTRTGGTGGTCTGGGCCGTGGGGCTGGGCATCTGGTTATTGCCACTGGCCGGCCCTATTGCGCCGGCACTGATGGTGTATTTTGGTGCGCTGAGCCTGATGGTCTTGCTGGCCCTTGGCAGTGACGCCCCCCGGATYGCCAAAATCGGGGCGTTGTTGTTTTTGTTATCAGACAGCCTGATCGGCATTGATCGTTTTGTCTCGCCTTTGCCCGAGCGGCATCTGGCAGTCATGGCCAGTTATTATCTGGCGCAGGCTTTGTTGTTCTGGGGCCTGATGCAGACTGCCCCTGGCGATGATGATTGAGCGAATCCATAAGGGCAAACAAACGCTCGAAACGCGCCCTGGTTTTTTTGGCCAGCACCAGCGCACTGGTATCCCGCCCCGATAAGGGCGGCAGGTATTTGCCTTTRCCATCAAGAGTGACCAATAGCGCTCCTTTATAAAACGCCGCCTTGAGTGTGCGTTTTTTGTTGCGCCCCTCCAGGGCTTTTAATCGCTCCATAAACAGTGGATCCAGCAGATAGCGGCTTTCCACCTGATCGGTGCTGTAAACCTCGAATATTTTTTCAAACACCGGATCGGCCAGGCCAACACGCTTCATCCCATCCCCAGCGGAAAAACCGCCCAGCACGTTAAACCAGCCCATATCGCGCGCAATCAGGGTACGGGATGTAAATTTGCGTGGATATGGCGTGTGCAATAACTGGCCCTGAAAAACCGTGACCAACTGGCGCGTCGTGGTTTTGCCCGATCGTCTGGTCTGCCATTCGCGTAAATGGGCATCATAGAACGCGAAGGGAGCGCCATTGCGGGTACCACTAATCAGGGCCGTAAATTCCTGTTTGTCAGACTTTGGTAACATACCCATTTCACGAAACATGGAAAAATAAGGTGGAGAAAACCCCTCTGGCTGATAGGACAGTCCAAGAAAGGCGGCAATTTTGCTGATATGGGCATCAGCAAAGGTTTGCCGGGCCTTCATGATTGCCGTACTGCCGGGAATGGCCCCCAGCACCAGCCCGACCAGAATCACGCCAACCAAGACCAAAGTATCAAGTTCGGTGGCTTTGACATAAATCACAATGGCAATGACCAGGCCAATCGCGCCGCCTATCCCCACCCCCAGCCACAACTGACGCCGGGCCACCGCATTGGCGGCCTGCATCACCGCCACCAGGGGCGCAATTTCGACCTCTACAAAGGCGGTAAAGGTCGCATCATCAGCGGCAGCATTATCTTCCACTTTGCCGCCCCCGACTTGCTATTTCAACGTCTTATCCAAAAATGCCAGATAAGCCTCGGAAGCGGCAATACGATTTTTGCGACTGCGAAAGCCGTGACCTTCATCCGGAAAAACCAGATATTCGACCATCACACCGTTGGCGCGGACCTTCTCGACCAGTTCATCGCTTTCTACTTTCAGAACGCGCGGATCATTCACCCCCTGCACCACCAGCAAAGGCTTGATGATATTACCCGCGTGAAAGAGCGGCGAGATACGGCGATGACGCTCCTCGTCCACCGCCGGGTCACCCATCTCGTCATAAAGGGATTTTTTGAACGCCTCCCACCACGGCGGTATGGATTTAAGCGTTCGCACCCAGTTGGTGACACCAAAAATATCAATGCCGGCATCAAATACATCCGGCTCAAACGCCAGGGCTGCGGCAACCATATAGCCACCATAAGAGCCGCCCATAATCGCTACGTGGTCGCCGTCTACCCAGTCCAGACTTTCCAGATATTGGCGGGCATAAACGATGTCCTGCAGATCGACCTCGCCATGGCGTTTGTCGTCCATGTGAAAGAAGGTTTTGCCATAACCGGACGAGCCACGGTTATTGGCCGCCAGCACCACATAGCCATGATTGACCAGATGCTGAACCATCGGGTTATAACCAGTGCGGCTTTGCCCACCGGGTCCGCCATGGACAAGCACAATGGCCGGGGCCTTGTGATCCGGGCTGGCGGTTTTGGGACGATACAGAATGCCCGGGATTTTCAACCCGTCAAAGCTCTCATACCGAACCACCTGGCTATCGACCAGCACAGCAGAATCGATGGCCGGGTTCAGCGCACTGGTCAACACTGTATCCGTACCGGCCTTCAGGTCCACCACATGCACATTGGAAGGGCTGGTATCGGCGTTCAGCAAAAAGGCAATTTTGCTCTCATCATCGGAAAAACGAATGTTGCGAATATCGCCCGGTGGCAGAGCCGGCAGGGCCAGCGCCTCACCGGTTTTGGCATCACTCAAGGTTACTTTTGTCCGGGCATCAGCGTTGATCCCCGTCACCCGATATCGCCCACTGTTTGATGTGGCGGTAAAGGAAACATCCCAGTCTGCCTGCACCAAAGATGCCTTATCGCTACTGGTAATGTCATAGGACCAGGCCTGATTAAACTCGCCATGCTCGTTGGTGGAATATTCCAGTGCC
>NVVU01000016.1 GCA_002733485.1 Robiginitomaculum sp. | reverse complement strand
GCTCATCGGATAGCCAAAAATAACGCCTCATGCTCCAAAACCTCCATGATAAATCACAAGACATTGAATCAGTTATAGGTTAATGAGTTCTGACCCTAGAGGTGTGACACTGAGAAAGGGCAGTCGAGAGGCTGCAATCTTACTGCTTGCTGAAATTCAGCAATGACAGGTTATAGCACGAACCTTATCGTTGGAGATGCGATTGCGCGCGGTTGTTTTGGTGAAGTTCATTCTGGTGTCGACGAGGTGCATGGGGACGTAGCTGTCAAGGTTATTAAGCAAAAAGAACGTGAACCGGACAAAGAGTGGTACGCTAGAAAAGCCAATTTTTTAAGCGAAGCGCAGAATTTAGCGCGCGCCGCCCATCCAAATATTGTGCCAGTCTATTTTATAGTTGAAAGTGATGATGGGAAAAGCATACATATTTGCATGGAATACTGTGGCGGTGGATCGCTACAGAGTGAGTTTGTGGCTGGCCCTTGCGCTTTACGTAGGATGAGAGACGTTGGAAACCAAGTCCTGCTTGGTCTTAGTGCTCTGCATATGCGAGGAATGCTTCACAGAGATATTAAACCAGGAAATATCCTCATTGATGCTATGGGAGTAGTTAAAATAGCAGATTTTGGATTAGTTACGGATAATATAATTCTAGGTTATGGTGAAGCAGCTGGCTATGCTGATCATCTTGCCTATGAAGTTTGGCATGGGGTGGGGACCAGCATCAAAACTTATTCGCTGAGTTGCCTGTTGAGCCGGACTGGATTTGTAGTGTTGAGACGAATGAGGTTAATTGGAATAGAACACAAGGCGGAAGAACCATTCGAGTAAAATGGCAGCGTCATTCTCCGCGTCGCCATGAATGGCAAGCCTGGAGCGAGCCAAGTGATGGCCTTGGGCGAAATAGGAGATTGGCAAGCTCATGCGGCATCAAGGGAGCCAAAGAAGTAACGCGTGGCCTAAATAGTTTTTTGTGTAGCTAATACAATCTACCTATTACGCAACCTCGTAGGTAAGAGGTATGAACCTCTTATGTCAGTCTTGTAGATGCTGCTTAACCCATGATGCGTTGAGGCTATCTCTCGGCGTTGGCATGAGCATTTTGGGCAGAAATGATTCTTTGCAACAATTGATTTTTTGGGCCTCCATCGTCGCTTGCATTGTCTGCAACGTGGAAGCGCCATAATCATATTCTTATCAGCTTTTAGCATTTAGCTAACCTCTAACATTGAACATACAGAGAACAGCTAAAGGCGTCAAATCCAATTTTATGCCAAATATTCTAGAAATCTAACTACGAACCTCATTCTGGTTTTCAGTACGTTACTTTATGATTCTGCACTGTAACCAATAAAATAATAGCTTTAAGGTAGTTTGTGGTCATTTCTCCTGCTTCCTATATGCTTCCAAATCAAAATTGGGAAATTTACCAATAATAAAAATGTTGGCAAACATATTGTTTCAGCAGGGAAAATTGGTGAGCCCGTCCGGGTTCGAACCGGAGACCTACTGATTAAAAGTCAGTTGCTCTACCAGCTGAGCTACGGGCCCTGACCAAGGCGCGGAACCTATCAGGACGCGCGCAGTGGTCAACACCTGATCTGTATTTGTACTGTAGCTTTTTTTGGTACTTTCAGCATTGAAAATTGCGGGTTTTTGACACCTTCCATACTGCCAAATTACGTAGCAGCGCTTGCCCGGGTGCAGAACAGCAACTAAGGCTCTGCACTCATAACCCTCCATGGAGAGCACCGTTATATGAGCAGGCCAGTCCGGTCACGCAATGCGTTGATCTTCATCTTTATTACTGTGCTGATTGATATGGCCGGTTTTGGCATCATTATGCCAATCCTGCCGGACCTGATCCGTGAGTTAACTGGCAAGGACCTGGCCGGGGCAAGTTATTACGCCGGTATGTTAATGCTGGCCTTTGCCGGCATGCAGTTTTTATGTGCGCCTCTGGTCGGTAATTTGAGCGACCGCTTTGGCAGGCGACCGGTTTTGCTGCTGTCACTGGCCGGGTTCAGCATAAACTATGCTTTGATGGCCTTTGCACCAACGCTTGCCTGGTTGTTTGTCGGGCGCCTGGTTGCCGGTGCCTTTGGCRCTACATTTTCCACCGCCGGTGCCTTTATTGCCGATGTTTCGCCCCCTGAGAAACGCGCGGCCAATTTTGGCCTGATCGGTGCCGCCTTCGGGGTTGGTTTCATCATAGGACCGGTACTGGGCGGTGTGTTAGCGCAGTATGGCATTCGCACCCCGTTTCTGGCGGCTGCGGGACTGGCCTTGTTAAATTTGCTCTATGGTCTGTTTGTTCTACCCGAAACTCTGACGAGCGAAAAACGCCGTATGTTTGAGTGGAGAAGGGCCAATCCCCTGGGAGCCTTYTCTCATTTGCAGGCGCGCCCGGTGGTAATGGCCATGGCCTGGGTGATGTTGTTTTTTGGCATTGCACACCAGGTCTATCCGTCCGTCTGGGCCTTTTACACACAGGAAAAATTTGGCTGGACGCCGCTGGATATTGGGCTCTCATTGGGGGTAGTCGGCCTGGTATTTGGCCTTAGTCAGGCGCTGATTACCCGTTGGGCCATTCCGCGTTTTGGCGAAGTGCGTTCGGCCATGATTGGTCTGGTGTCGATGATGTTGACCTATTCTGCCTATGCGCTGGTTACGGCCGGGTGGCAGCTTTACGCCGTTATCGTGGCGTCTTTTCTTTCGGCGATGATTGGCCCGGCCATACAGGGCATTATGTCCAACCGTACCTCAGAATCTGAACAGGGCGAACTGCAAGGCGCACTGGCCAGTGTTGCCGCGCTGGGGGCGATTATCGGGCCGGTCCTCTTTACCGGTCTGTTTGGTATGTTTAGCGAAAAGGGGGATGGGGTATATTTCCCGGGAGCACCTTTTGCCGGGGCAGCGATATTGGCTGCCTTTGCCTTGATCGGGTTTGGGTTTGCAGTGAAAAAAATGCAGGCCAATCCCCACATGGCAGAATGAGAGTGTTATGAGCAAATTTTTACTGGAACTGAGCGCCACGGACGGCGCGGCGCGCACCGGCGTGCTGCATACTCCTCGGGGCGAAATTCGCACCCCTGCCTTCATGCCGGTGGGCACGGCTGCCACGGTAAAGGCCATGACCATGGATATGGTCAGGGATGCCGGTGCCGATATTATTTTGGGCAATACCTATCATTTGATGTTGCGGCCCGGCGCTGAACGCATGCACCGCCTTGGAGGTTTGCACAAATTCTCCACCTGGGATGGCCCGATATTGACTGATTCGGGCGGTTTTCAGGTATTTTCACTGGCGGCACTGGCCAAAAAATCTGAAGAGGGCGTGGCCTTTCAAAGTCATATTGATGGCTCGCGCCATATGCTCACCCCGGAACGTTCCATCGAAATTCAGGCTGATTTGCTGGGCGCAGATATTTCCATGCAGTTTGATGAATGCACGCCGTTTCCAGCCACCCATGAAGAGGCCAAAATTTCGATGGAACTATCCTTGCGCTGGGGGGCGAGATCCAGGGCGGCTTTTGGTGCGCGGGAAGATCAGGCTCTGTTTGGTATAGTACAAGGCTCAGTCTATGAGGATCTGCGCGAGCAATCTGCCAAAGGTCTGGTCGGGATGGGCTTTGATGGCTATGCGGTGGGCGGTCTGGCGGTGGGCGAGGGCTTTGATGCCATGGTGCGCACGCTGGATTTCACCGTGCCCATGCTGCCCCAAACGCATCCGCGTTATCTGATGGGGGTGGGGCGACCCATTGATATTATCGAGGCCGTTTCCCGGGGCATTGATATGTTTGATTGTGTGATCCCGACGCGCTCTGGCCGCCATGGTCAGGCGTGGAGCGATGCCGGGCCGGTCAATCTGAAAAAGGCCTGTTTTGCCGAAGATTTATCGCCGCTGGATGAAACCAGCGATTGCCCGGCCAGCCGGGATTATACACACGCCTATCTACATCATCTGGTGCGGGCCAATGAATATTTAGGCGCGATTTTACTGTCCTGGCATAATATTGCATATTATCAGGGCCTTATGGCACGTATTAGAGCCGCCATCGCCGCCGGAACGCTGGATGCGCTCCGACAGCAAATCGCAGAGTCTGTCAAGACGAAGTGAGTTAGTCGGCGGGCTCTATGGCCGGGGCGACCGCTTTGGTGGGTGCCGCTGCACTGGTCTCCGCTGGTGACGGAGCAGGGACCTGATCACAGCGCCCCCCCTGATACAGACCAACTATATAATACCAGCGTTTTTGCGCCGATTCCTTGCGTGCAGCCTCAGCAGCGGCGCGGCGTTTGCCCGAATCCTTGGCGGCCCTGCCCAGAAGGCTGATGGCCCCACCGGCACGGCCGCCCAGTTTACTGGCCATGCCGCCGTGAAGAATGCCCTGACTAAGGGCGGTTTCGCCAATATTGAGCGCCATTCCTCTGCCAAATACCCCGGCTTCCGGTGCGCCGCCCAAAATGGTCTGCATGTTGTTGGCCTCAGTTGCCAGTTGGTCGCAACTCATTCGGGTGTCTCCCAGAACGATGGGTTGAACAGGTTGCGGCAAGGGCCCTTTATTTTTTCTGGCCTGTGCTGTTGATGACAGCGCCATCATGCCCATGGCGCACAGCGTAAGTGTTCTAAATTTCATGAGAGTCCCCATAGCGTAAAAGAGGTCTTGCTAATGGGAATTATTAAAGCCGTCCTCACCCCGCAGGGTGAAGGCTCTACAGATAAGCGCTCACTTACCGGCCTGCAGGCGGCACCTGGCTTTCATTCCAGCGTTTGTTGGGGGCCTTGGGGTCTACCGGCTTTATCCGGCCCCAATAGGGCGCATAGGTGATCAGCGGCCGCGCAGGGGTTTTACAACCTTTTGCCAGGCCATAACCCTTTAGAAAAGCGCGGCGGCGGCGGCCATTATCGTAACGTTCATTATAATGTTTTTTGGCCTTTCTGGCCCCGGTAACGGTTCGCACAACCGGGCGTAGGGGAATAAAGGAACGGGCAATACCGCGAATGACATCAAGGGTGGTTTCGCTGGTACTGCTATGCTGTTTGACAATTTCATTGGCGATCACCACGTCGGTGTCTGGCTCCTGCAGGGCTGAATCAAGGATGGCGATCTGGTCGGCAATTTCCATGCAACTTAATTGGTGATTAGCCGTATAAACATAGCCAAGTTTTTCAAGAGCATCGGGAGGGACCGGCCTTCTAAGATTTAGGTCGGTGAGTGAGGATGTAACCGCATGGGGCAAGCCCTGACGGGTTTGCGAAAGCGTGTTGACCGTGCCTTTTTCTGCTCTGGAAAAGGCCTTGCGAGTTCTGGCAAAACGTTTGTGATCATTATGAACTACGCTGGGGCCGGGTTTTTGTGAAACCGGTGCCGGGGCTTTGTTGGTGCTGCACGATGCGGCCAGCAATGAAGTGGCAATGAATAGGGTGCGAAAGGATATTAGTTTGGGGCTGAAATGTTTCATTACAGTGGCACCTAACGACTTGCAGTTGATTTTGATATGGTTCCAAAAAACTGCAACCTATCACATTCATGGTTATGACCTGTAACAGAGGTTAATGGCGAGTCCTTGTCAGGAATTAAAAAAATGCAATATTATTCCATAAAAGAAGCCTTACATGATTTTCCAATCTGTATGGAAGGGAGGATTTTATGATTAATTTTAAAGCTTTACAGGAAGCCAAAGTACAAACCTCGCCCTACGCATATCTGTTGGCCACTGGTGTTCTTGAAAAAGAACAGGCCAAAAAAATTCGGCAAGATTATCCTACGGAGATAAAGAAGCCGGGGTTTATGCCGTTGTCAAAGCTCAAGCCAAAGGGTGCTTTCAAGGCATTGGTAGATGATCTTCAAAACCCGAAAATGGCCAAATTACTTAGTGGGCAGTTTGGCGTCGATCTAACCGATAAGCCATATATTATTACGGTTAGGCGCTTGTCCAAAACCTCGGACGGCAGCATTCATCGGGATTCCTTGTCCAAAATCCTTACCCTGCTTGTCTATCTTAACGACGACTGGAACGATGATGGTGCAGGATCCTTGCGGGTGTTAAATGGACCAGATAATTTTGATGATTATGAAACTGAAGTGCCGCCGCTGACTGGCAATGTGTTTGCCTTTTTGCGCTCTGACGATAGCTGGCACGGTTTTTTGCCCTATGCAGGAGATCGCTATGTTGTGCAAATGGCATTCCTAACCTCGCAGGAAGAACTGGACCGCAAGGAAAAGCGCGGGGCATTGCACATGGTATTAAAAAATCTCAATCCGTTTCAATAAACGCCACCCATTGCCCGTCCGGTGCGTACAATGATATGGCAGGGTAAAAGGAAAAATCATGAAGCATATTCTGGATGAATTGGAACACCGGCGCGCCTCTGCGCAGGCGGGCGGCGGCGCGGCGCGGATTGAAAAACAACACGCCAAGGGCAAATTGACGGCCCGCGAACGCCTCGAAATCCTTCTCGATGAGGAGAGTTTCGAAGAATACGACATGTTCGTCGAGCATCGCTGCCATGATTTTGGCATGGCAGAAAAGACCGTACCTGGCGATGGGGTGGTGACCGGGCAGGGCACCATTAATGGCCGTCTGGTTTATATTTTTGCCAAGGATTTCACGGTGATGGGCGGATCCTTGTCCCTGGCCCATGCGCAAAAAATCTGCAAAGTGCAGGATATGGCGCTGAAAAACGGCGCGCCGATTATCGGGCTTTTTGATGCTGGCGGCGCGCGCATACAGGAGGGCGTTGATGCCCTTGGTGGTTATGCCGAAGTGTTTCAGCGCAATGTGCTGGCGTCCGGCGTGATCCCGCAAATCTCCGTCATTATGGGGCCGTGTGCCGGCGGCGATGTTTATTCCCCCGCCATGACCGATTTTATTTTTATGGTGCGCGATACCTCCTACCTTTATGTCACCGGGCCCGAAGTGGTTAAAACTGTGACCAATGAAGTGGTCACCCACGAAGAACTGGGCGGCGCCAAAATGCACGCTAAGGTTTCCGGTGTGGCCGAGGGCGCGTTTGACAATGATTTTGAGGCCCTGACCCAGGTACGCCGCCTGATCAGCTTTCTGCCCGCCAGCAATCGCGAAGCGCCGCCGCACTGGCCCAGTTTTGATGAGGCCGAACGTCTGGCCCCAGTGCTGGATACCCTGATCCCGGCCAATCCCAACATGCCCTATGATATGAAAGAGCTGGTGGCCAATGTTGCCGACGAGGGCGATTTGTTTGAAATCATGCCCGAATTTGGTGCCAATATCATCACCGCCTTTGGTCGACTGGAGGGGCGCACTGTGGGCTTTGTGGCCAACCAGCCCATGGTATTGGCAGGAGTGCTGGACATTGATGCCAGCAAAAAGGCGGCGCGCTTTGTGCGCTTTTGCGATGCGTTTGATATACCGCTGGTCACGTTTGTCGACGTGCCGGGGTTCTTGCCAGGCACCAAACAGGAGGCCGGTGGCCTGATCAAGCATGGGGCCAAGCTGCTCTTTGCCTATGCCGAAGCCACGGTACCAAAAGTGACGGTGATCACCCGCAAGGCCTATGGCGGGGCCTATGACGTGATGGCCTCCAAACATTTGCGCGGTGATGTGAACTATGCCTGGCCCAGCGCTGAAATTGCGGTCATGGGGGCCAAGGGCGCGGTGGAGATTATCTTTCGCGGCGAGGCCGGCGATCCAATCAAAATTGCGGCCAGAACCAAGGAATATGAAGACAATTTTGCCAATCCTTTTATTGCTGCTCAGCGCGGTTATATCGACGATGTGATTATGCCTCATTCCACCCGGAAGCGGGTGGTGCGGTCCTTGCGCACCTTGCGTAATAAAGAACTTAGCAATCCATGGAAAAAGCACGATAATATACCGCTTTAGTTGGAAAAATTTATGTGTATTCCCTCATCCTTTGACAGGCTAAGGATGAAGGACAGGTTTTCCACTCGCGTCACTACCCGGTTTATTCGGGTGATCAGGCTTTGTAATGATTCCGCTCTGGATTGAGGGGACAGGGCCGGGATGACAAAAACAGCTTATCCCCGTGCATAGCGAGATCAAGGACAAAAAGGGTCAATCCCTACCCCTCGGCCAACGCCATTTACCCCTGACTGGCCCCTGAAAAGCATTAAACAGACCCTTAAATGCCCCTTGATTACCCCTGTTAGCCCCTCACCAATGCGGGCGGGGTATAGTTATCTCCAGAAATAAATACATTAGGTGGAATTAGTGATGATTTATCGTAAACTCGAGGTAACGGGCGACCTGCATTTCTCTTATCCCCAGATCTAAATCTGCCCCAGAAGCGTTGACGGGGAACATTGGTTACTGCTGACTTTAACCCTTGCAATTGCGGGCGATAGCGCCCATATGTTATTTGATCGATTTACGGCCGAACAATCTGGCTTATTATCCGCTGCGGTCCAACCTATGCGGAGACTATGTTTTTTTCTCTTCCCGACATCGACAAACGCGCAAAGGTTTCGTTTTGGAGCCAGCGCAAATCTATGACGTGAAAGGAAATACCCATGTCAGATATGAAAACCGGAACTGTTAAGTTCTTTAATTCCTCAAAAGGCTTCGGCTTTATTCAACCTGAAAATGGCGATGATGTGTTTGTACACATTTCAGCCTTGCAGAATTCCGGCCTTGACGGCCTGCAAGAAGGCGACAAAGTCACCTTCAATACAAGAGTTGATGACCGCTCCGGCAAAACAGCCGTTGATAGCATTTCAATGGCGGCCTAGTTCACCTATGCTAGGGGCTGAATTATTGGTTCACGCTAACTAGAAAACGCACTTTCCATTATGGAGGTGCGTTTTTTTGTGTGCCATTTCCTGACTTGATCAATAAATTGGCTAACATCCACTTTTAGTGACATCCTACCACTTGCGGTTTTTAGATTGATCATTTAGCTTCGACAGCTTGTTCCCTATAAGCGTTGACGGGGTACAGCGTAAAGAGTCCTAGGGCCTAATCAATCACTGTTCCATCTGTGAATGTGTTCCATCTGTGAATGTAGGTGTAGGTGCACATTACGTTGCCAATGCGGGGGTAAAACGGATTTATCCCCGCCTGGAAGGCAGGCGGTAATATAGGCAATTTGTGTAGTAAAATCCCCATTTGCTAACCTCGCGGTAACTCTGATGTGGTGCACTCTCTCTCTGCCAACTGGGAGATTGAAGATGGGACACACGCGCGCCGACAAACTGATAGAGCATTACGGCAAGTTCTTGCCAATGAGCATGAACGAGGCAGGGGCACTGGCAAGGAAGACGTTTGCCGATGCACCGGCGAGCCGGGAAGAGGCTGAAATCCTGCTGGGGGCCTGTTCGCTTTTTGAAAAATTCGATACTGGCTGGCGTCATCTGGTGAGCCAGGAGGTGCGCCGTCATTTACTGGATAATGATAGCGCTTCTGGTGCTCTGTTGGACGGAGCCGAAGACTGGCTGATTGCTTCGCTGGCCACCATGCAGGTGCAACCGGCCCTTACCCTGGAACTGGTACAGGGCATCATGTTGGGTGCGGATAATTCAACACACAAACTCGGCCGCATCGGGCTTCGCTCTGCGCTGGCCTGTATGAAAAACGTGACTCGTGATGAGGCACAGGGACAGGCCAATACGGCTTTAGGTTAATCTGAATTTACAATTTTTCCGGCAAAGGATTTTGGTACCAGAAATACTGCACAAGGGGCTTCACGCACAATGTCCCGTGAGGGTGCCCCGTCAAACAAGGCTTTCCAGGCCCCTTTCTGGTGGGTGCCCACGACAATAAGGTCGGCGGTTTTTTCTCGTGCAAAATCTGTAATTTCCTTTGCCGGTTCACCGACAAGAATGATCGCTTCGCCTCCAGGGAGTTCTTTACTGACCTGAGCTTTAAGCTCTTTTTCCCGCTCATTCCGGGCTTTGCGATCAGCTTCCAGATTGGCCTCGGATGGCAACATGGCGGTAGCCCCCAGGGGGTCGGCTATGCCGGTGGCCATGGTATAGTTCAGATCGGGCCAGACATCGACGACCCACAGCATGGCCTGATCGCGTTTGGCCAGCATGATGGCAGTTTTTAATACGCCGGGGGCGAGATCATCGTCCATATTGATGGCGGCAATGATGGTTTTGAACTTCATGATGTCCTCCATGATGAATGGCTCCTTTGTTATATACCCTCTGGTTGAAATATGGGAATGATCTTGCGCTATTGCCCGGGACAATGCGCCGCAGGGCGTATTTTTTTACAAGACCGAAATAATTGCTTTTCAACACGGCCCTTAACCTGCCAGACTTACACCAGCAAGAAAGGCAATGGGTATGGACGATTACACCGATAAAAGCGCGGCAAGTTTGGTAAAAGCCATAAAGGCTAAAAAAGTCAGTGCTGTTGAAGCGCTGCAAATGCATTTGGCACGCATCAAGACGTGCAATGAAGCCATCAATGCGGTGGTCACGCTGGACGAGGAGACTGCCCTGGCGCGGGCAAAAGAGGCCGATGCAGCACTGGCCAAAGGCGAAGATTGGGGGCTGTTACATGGCCTGCCCATGACCATCAAGGACAGTTGGGAAACCGCTGGTCTGCGCACCACCGCCGGGGCACAGGAATATGCCAGCCATGTCCCCAAAACCGATGCGATGCCGGTGGCGCGCCTCAAGGCAGCGGGAGCGATTGTGTTTGGTAAAACCAATTTACCAGCTTATGCCGCCGACATTCAGACTGACAACCCTGTCTTTGGCCGAACTGGAAATCCCTGGAATACGGATCTGACCGCAGGCGGATCCTCCGGCGGCGCGGCGGCGGCGCTGGCCACCGGCATGACACCGCTGGAGCTGGGCAGTGATCTGGCAGGCTCGATCCGGATCCCGGCGGCCATGTGCGGGGTTTACGGCCACAAACCCAGCTTTCGAGCCATGGCCATGCAGGGCCATGTTCCTGGACCACCCGGTACGCTCAGCGAGGTCGATCTGGCCGTTGGCGGACCGTTGGCCCGTGATGCAGGTGATCTGCAACTGGCAATGGACGTTCTTACCGGGCCAAGTGCGCGCGAGGCGGTGGGCTGGTCGTTAAAGTTTCCAAAGCCGCGCCACAAGGCACTTAAGGATTATCGGGTGGCGTGCTGGCTTGATGATCCTTATTGCGAGGTTCAGGGGGCCTTGAGTGATCAGCTGGGAGGCATGGCCGATGCACTGGAAAAGGCGGGCGTTAAGGTGGATCGTAATGCGCGCCCGGCGTTCAGCCTGAGCGAGAGCCATGACATTTATTTCAGCCTGCTGGCGACAGTTGCCGCCGCTGGTTTGCCGCCGGGCTCGTTTTCGCAATTGGATCGTGGATTGCCGCTTCTCAAAATTGCGGCACGCTTTGGTCTGGTGCCACAAGCGCTGGCCGACTATGCCAAAGGGGCCACGCAACAGGCCAGAGAATGGATCGGGGTTAATGAAGCGCGTACGCAGTTGCGCGCAGCCTGGGACGATTTTTTTACACAATACGATGTTTTGCTGACGCCGGTTTTGCCCACCAATGCCTTTGCCCATGTGACCGAAGGCAGTGTGGTCAAACGCAAGCTCAACATTGATGGCAAGGCCCGTAATTATCTTGATCTTTTTATCTGGCCGGGTCTGGCCGGGGCCAGTTATTTGCCGGCCAGTGTGGCACCGATCGGGGTTTGTGCCGATGGTTTGCCAGGCGCGGTACAGATCATCGGGCCTTATCTGGAAGATCGGACCTGTATGGATTTTGCCGGCAAACTGGGCAAGGTTTTTGGCGGTTTTACACCGCCCCCGCAATAAAGGCTTTGCGCCCGCCCAAGTCTGGGTTTAGCGTGTTGAATAGAAAACTGGTGGGAGAAAGACTATGAAAAGACGTGAGTTTCTGTATGGGGCTGTAGCTGTAGGGGCTTTGGCAGGGTGCAGTCCCAGAGGCGGCAGTGCTGTGGCACCACCCCCACCTCCACCGCCAAAGTTTACACCTTCTTGGATGAAGGATGCGCTGGCCCATGGCGAAATGATTGCCAGTGGCGAATTAAACGCGCTGGAACAAACCAATATTGCCATTGATCGTGCGCAGAAGCTAAATGAAAAGCTGAACTTTCTGGTAACACCGACCTTTGAGCAGGCTCGCGAGGTTGCGCAAAGCGATCTGCCAGCCGGTCCATTTTCCGGGGTGCCGACCCTGACCAAGGATTTGCAGGAAACCATTGGGGTGCGTACGGCCTATGGTTCGCGCGCCTTTATAAACAATATTCCTGACCATGATCATCGCATTGTCACGACGATGAAAGAAGCTGGTTTAATCTCAATCGGTAAATCTGCAACGCCGGAATTTGGCTTTTTGCCAACAACCGAGCCGTTGGCTTTTGGCCCGACGCGCAATCCCTGGAACCCGGAATACAGCTCTGGTGGTTCTTCGGGCGGCTCGGCCAGTGCGGTTGCCGCCGGGGTGGTACCAATGGCGCAATCTTCCGACGGGGGCGGCTCAATTCGCATCCCGGCTAACTGCTGTGGACTTTTTGGCATGAAGGCTTCGCGCGGGCGCTGGCCGGATTCGGACGGCACGCCGTGGGAATTGTCGGTCAAGGGATTTGTTACGCGCACAGTGCGTGATTCGCAAACGGCCATGGCGGTGATGGCCGCTACTGATAAAGGCCTGCCATCGCCGGTCTTGCCAGATGGTGTTGGCAAAAAGCAGTATAAAATCGGTTATTCCACCAAAGATGCCTGGGGCAATGAAGTGCATCCCGATTGCAAAAAAGCCGTGCTGATGGCCGCTAAAACCTGCGCCGATCTGGGTCATATTGTTGAGGAGGCCGCCCCGGCCTATAGCGCACAGGCGTTCAATGATGCGTTTATGACGCTGTGGTCATTCGGGGCTAAACAGGTGGTTGGTAATGTTTCCAAGGCCCTGGGTGGTAAACCAGTGCCCCATGATTTGCTGGAGCCCTTTACCTGGTGGCTATATGCAAAAGTGGCCGATCAGGACCAAAGTGTTATTGAGGATGTCTATAAACAGTTTGCCGTCGAGCGCGATGCCTCGCGTAAATTCCACGAAACTTATGATTTTCACCTCAACCCGGTTCTGGGTGAGCCACCGGTCAAAATCGGCCGCATTGACCAATCCACAGATCTGGACGTACAGGGCGAATGGTTCAAAACCTATGTCGCCTTTACACCCTATGCCAATGCTTCAGGCCATCCGGCGATGTCGGTACCGACCTTGAGAACGACTAATAATGTGCCGGTAGGCGTACAGTTCGAAGGCAGTTTTGGTGATGAGGCGAACCTCTTTGCGCTGGCCAGCCAGATTGAGGCGGCAGCCCCCTGGGCACAGGATTGGCCGGAGATGGCCCTGAATGCCTGATTAAGTGGAAGGGCAGTGATGCTAGCGCAGAACCTGATACTGGCCAGTGTTATGGTTGCATTCACTGCCCTTATCCATTTGATGGGGTTGACGTTTTTGATCTGGATCATGCGTAATTCCAAGGCTTCTGAATTGGCAAAATTCAGTGTGCTGCGTTCCAGCACCGTTATCATGCTGGTAGTGATGGGAATTTTCGCCATCCACACCATCGAGGTCTGGGCCTATGCGGCGCTCTATTACAAGCTGGAACTGTTTGATACGTTCGAGGCTTGTTTGTATTTCTCCACCAGCGTGTTTACCACGGTTGGGTTTGGCGATTTGGTGGTGGGGCCGCACTGGCGGTTGTTAACAGCAATAGAATCAGCCAACGGCTTTTTGCTGCTGGGCTGGTCAACGGCCTTTCTGATCAGCCTGACCGGGCATATGCGTGCGCTGGAACACAAATGGCTGGAAGGTGGCGATAGTGGAGAAAACCAGGGCTAGAGCTAATCCTCACGACTGGCTTCCTTGCTCACGGTTTCCAACACGCCGCGCATTTTAATCAATACCGGGTTGGTGGCCTCTATGCCATACCAGGCCCCCAGCTTTGCCGGGTTCAAAAAAACAATTCTGGTTTGCCCGTTATCATCCCAAACCAGGATTTTTACCGGCAAATCCAGCCCCATACGAGGGTCAATTTGCATTAATGGCGTGCCCAGTTCGGGATTACCGAAGATCAACACTTCTTCGGCGGTCAGGACTTCGCCAATGCTTTGCGCGCCGGCACCATGATTGATTCGGGCAAAAACTTTGGCACCTTTGGCCGTTACCGCCGCTTCCAGCCGGTCCATGGTCTCGGCGACACTATGGGGGCTGGTCCGGGTGATCAGCTCGTCATTGGCGGTTTTTGGGGCCAAAGGCTGGCAGGCGGCAAGCAAAATGCCAATCCCGATCAGGACTAAAGTGCGCATATCGTATTCCCTATGGTTAGAATTCCATGATCCTAATCCGGTGAACGGCGCAGGGCCAGTGCGGACTGATCAAACAGTGCACGGCGAAGGGGCCAGATCCAGTTTTTCCGCTTTGGTGAATAAACCCCAAACTCGGTGGCAAAATCAAAGCTGCACCAGCCCATACCCTCTGCTTCGGCGGCGCGACGCACGGCTAGCGTCCAGCGCGCGCGGTCTTTGATATTGGTGGCTGTGGTGGCCCCAAACTCGCCCAGCCAAACCTGATGACCGCTGGCGCGACCAAGGGCGGCGGCGCGGGTAAATTCCCGTTTCAAATGACGTTTTCCTCCTTTGCTGCCCCAGGGGCGACCCACCGGCGGTGCCCCTTCAAACCAGGTGGCTCCCTGGTGGGTGAATTTATAGGGATCGTAATAATGAAAGGTCAGCACCAGTTGCGGATCTGGAGGTGCCACAAAACGCGCCAGCCCGTCTATACTATTCCAGTTATCACCGCCCATTATGATCCAGCGATTCGGGTTGCGTTGGCGCACCACTTGATAGAGCTGTGTAGAAAGGCGCTGCCACGTTTCACCTTGAAGAGCGTCTTTTGGCTCGTTCAACAGCTCAAAAATTACCGACTTTGGAGCCTTGGCATAATGATGGGCAATCTGCGTCCACAGGGCCACGGCCCGGGGGCCATGGGATGCCGGATCGGCGTACAGGCCTTCATAATTGTGCATGTCTAGAATGATAGAAAGGCCATAGCCCTGAGCCTGTGCAATTACCTCGTCAATGCGGGCAAAGAACGCTGGATCAATGGTATAGGGGGCCTTGGCCCCGGCATGCTGGTCCCAGGCGATTAGAACCCGCACACTGTCAAACCCGGCCAGGGCAATGCGTTGCAGGTCTGCGTCCCGAATCACATAGCCCCATTCGCCCTCTTTGGGGGCGTTCAGCGCATTGGCCAGGTTCACGCAGCGTCTTGCCGGAAACCCGGCGTGCTGTGCCTGCGCCACTTTGGGCATACCAGGCCATAAGCCCAGCAATAGAGCCATAAGTAACAGCGTCTTTCTTGTCATGGCCCCAGCCTAGTGCCTTGGTCTTGATATTTTCCCAACAGCGTTCATCAACTTGCCGCATGGCGTCGTCGGGGGTAAGAGTGGGGCATAAGAAAACGTTTTGGCAGGGCTGATGTTTACAAAAATTCTGATCGCTAACCGGGGCGAAATTGCCGTGCGGATTATCCGGGCATGCAAAAAACTCTCGATTAGCAGCGTGGCTGTGTATTCAGAGGCTGATGCCAACTCTTTGGCCGTCGAGATGGCAGACGAAGCGGTGCTGATTGGCGCGGCCCCGGCGGCGCAAAGCTATCTGGATATGGAAAAGATTATTGTAGCGGCCAAAGAAACCAGGGCCGAGGCCGTGCACCCGGGCTTTGGGTTCTTGTCAGAAAATGCGGCTTTTGCCCGACGTCTGGAAGAAGAAGGCATTGCCTTTATCGGACCCAACACCAAAGCCATTGAAATTATGGGCGATAAAATTGCCTCCAAAAAATTTGCTGAAAAGGCCGGGGTGAATACGGTGCCCGGGCATATGGGCCTGATTGAAAATCCGGAGATGGCGGTGAAAATCGCCAAAGAGGTTGGTTTTCCGGTGATGATTAAGGCCTCAGCCGGGGGCGGCGGTAAGGGCATGCGCATTGCCTGGGATGAAGACGAGGCCCGCGAGGGATTTACCTCAGCGCGCAATGAAGCGCGAACGGCCTTTGGCGATGAGCGGATATTTATCGAGCGTTTTATCACCGAACCCCGCCATATCGAAATTCAGGTTCTGGGTGATAAACAAGGGAATATTATTCATTTAAACGAGCGTGAATGCTCGATCCAGCGGCGTAATCAAAAAGTAATCGAAGAAGCGCCATCGCCATTTCTCGACGAGAAAACCCGTGCCGCCATGGGGGCGCAGGCCACCGCCCTGGCGGCGGCGGTGGATTATGACAGTGCCGGAACGGTGGAATTTATTGTCGACAAGGATCGCAATTTCTTCTTTCTGGAAATGAATACGCGCTTGCAGGTTGAACACCCGGTAAGCGAGATGATCACCGGCGTGGACCTGGTCGAACAGATGATCCGTGTGGCCGCTGGCGACACGCTTTCACTAAAGCAAAAAGATATTGGCATTGATGGCTGGGCGCTGGAAACCCGTATCTATGCCGAAGATCCGTATCGTAATTTTCTGCCCTCTATCGGTCGCCTGAACCGGTTTTCGCCGCCCCGGCAAAGCGATGCCGTGCGTCTGGATTCAGGCGTGCGGGCAGGGGACGAAGTGTCGATTTTTTATGACCCCATGCTGGCAAAACTGATCACCCATGGACGGGATAGAAAAGGCGCGGTGCGTGCCATGCAAGCGGCATTGGACCAGTTTGATGTCGCCGGGGTGCAATCCAATATACCGTTTTTAAGTGCCGTGATTGCTCAAGACAGGTTCCAGTCCGGCAAGATCAACACCGCCTATATTGCCGATGAATTTCCGGGTGGGTTTCATGGGGTTGTGCCCGATGATGAGGCGCGGCATTTGCTGTGTGCTGCAGCCATTTATATGCGGGTTATTTTACGCGCCCGGGCATCGCAAATCACTGGCCGGATGACRCCGCCAAAGCCGRTGCCGCTGGAYTGGGTGGTGTTACTGAATCGCGAGGCCTATCCGGTAAAARTTCGGMTTCATGATGGCGGTGCAGAAATTATGCTGGATGGATCRTGGCATGATTTGCAAAGYYCCTGGAACCCGACACAGCATGTTTTCGAAGGAACACTGGACGGGACAGCGTTTGCGTTAACACTGGWAAATGAAACAGAAGGGATGTTGTTGCGTTATCGGGGAACCCAGGTGCTAGCCATAGTCAGCTCGCCCCGTATCGCTGAATTACACGCACTATTGCCGGAAAAACAAAACGCCGATACTGGCCAGCATATCCTCAGCCCGATGCCGGGCAGGGTGGTGCTGATCGAAGTAAAAACCGGCCAGGAAGTAAAGGCCGGTGAACCGGTTCTGGTGGTCGAGGCCATGAAAATGGAAAATATTATTCGCACTGAGCGTGATGGAGTCATCGGCACCATTCACGTCGCCGCAGACGCCAATGTGGCCGCTGATGAAGTGTTGATCAGTTTTGAATAGACCATGAAAAACCCCGGCATGTTCAGGCCGGGGTTGCACTCATATTCAGCTTTTTTTCGTGTCCACTGAGGCGTCAGAGCGGACGGCATTGGCGGCAACTGGCTTGACACCCCCGTGTTGGGCGGCCGGTGGCGGCGCGCTTTGTGCTTGCGCTTTACGAGCTCCCAGTGGGTCATTGTCATGGTGGCACTGACCTTCGAAATAGGCCCCATTTTCCATAGACAGGGTTGCATGGACAATATCGCCTTCGACATGGGCGGTGGCTGCCAGTTGAATTTGTCGGGCGCGAAGCTTGCCTGCGACCTTGCCACGAACCGTGATTTGTTCGGCGTGAATTTCGCCTTTGACAACGGCTTTTTCACCAATGGTCACCGCTTTGGCGCGAATGTCGCCCTCTACGCTACCATCCAGTTGAATTTCGCCCTGTGTTTTCAAAGAACCCGTGATCGCCAGATCGGCGCTAAGGATTGAGGGAGTGGAATTACGTGTCATATGTTTACTCGCACCGATGGGGTTGGAGGCAGGAGCTGCCCCTTTGCGGTTGGAATCATTACCCTTGTTGAACATAAATACCAGCTTTCAAAAACTTCTGTGGATCATATGGTTTCCCTTTGAACCACACTTCATAGTGCAAGTGAACGCCTGTACTGCGTCCACTGGTACCCATAGAGCCCACTTGTTGGCCAAAAGTAACCTTTTGACCGCGTTTGACTTTAATTTTTGCCATATGGGCATAGCGCGTTTTAAAACCAAAACCATGATCAATTTCAACCAGACGCCCATAACCGGTTCGCCAGCCGGCATAGGTAACCGTGCCATCGGCGGTAGCCGTGATCGGGGCCAGGCGGAAGGCACCAAAATCCTGGCCGGAATGGTGTGCGGCACGGTGAGTAATCGGGTCAATACGGGTTCCAAAACCACTGGTCTTTCTGTGTTCAACCAAAAGCGGCTCGCGAAGAGGAACATCACGAAGCATGTCTTCTAATTGCTCTGCTTTGGCGACTCGTCCGGTCAATCGTGCCACCCGGCGGGTGAAGTTTTTATCCAGGGACAGGGCCTCGCCAAAAAGCTGACTTTCATTGAGTGCAATGAGAGGCCCACCAATTTTACTATTATCCTGAGAAATAATGTCATCAAGGCTGAGGCCAGTCATGGACAGGACCGCCTGCATGCCCTCAATACGGGCTTCGGCCCGTTCTTCAGCGGTACGCAATATCCGGCTTTCTTTATCATGCAGCCAGGCCAACCGCTCTATCGGATCTTTTATGGATTTCAGATCCACCTGTTTTACCTCTGTCAGGGTGCGGGACTGGCGTGGGGTCTGATCCTCGGAGGCCGCATTCATGACCAGTTTGCTGACACCATTTGGACCGGGCAGCAGGGTGTCCAGCGCTGAATTGTCAGTTTGATCCAATAACAGCTTCAGCGTGTCCAGGCGGCGCTCAATGTCGTTGGCGGCGGTGGTGAAGGCCGTGGTCCGGTTATCCAGAAGGGCCTGAGTCGAAGCTTCTTTGGCGCGGGCCTCGGCAACCAGTCTTTGAAAGTGCATGCGGCTGGCAAAGGCCTGGCGTGATTGTGAGGAGAGAAGGTGGCCACTAAGGAATACACTGGCCGTGGCATAGCCAAACCAGAGTACGGCGATAATGGCGGCACCAGAAGCAATGATCTGTATGCGGGTGCTCAAAGAAAGATAACGCACTTCTCCGTTGCTGCGGTGATAAATCTGCCGCTCAGGAAAAATATGCTCAAGAACTTCCCGTGCCCTTTCCAGGACTCGTGCGATCATCCGATCCCCCTGATTATTTTGCGAACACCTGCGTTCAACTGGGATAAAAGCGGATTACCGCCATAATTTCAACACTAAAAACATTAACAAGCACCTATTGCTGATATTCCTGTTCCATTTTGGTAAAAAAAATGGAAATTTCACCTRTCAGGCGAGTGAGGTTTGGTAATATCCCCGGGTAAGGCCTGCCATTTCGCGGGCGCTATGGTTAAAAGGCGCACGCAGTCCGGCAGGAAAGTACTGCTGGACCAGAGTTTTGAAGTGATGTTGTGGCTCAACATTGCGGGCCGCGCATACGATTTTGAACCAATGCACCCCTTTGGCGACATGGCCGATTTCTTCTTCGTAAATGATCTTCAGGACATGGGCGCTTTTGGTGTCGCCAGCCCCGATGAGCTTTTTGATCATGGAGGGGGTTACATCCAGGCCACGGGCTTCCAGCAACATAGGGGCAATAGCCAGTCGTGCTGCCAGGTCATGACGGGTATTGTGGGCCGCTTCCCATAGACCCTGATGTACAGCCAGAGCACCATAAATACTTCCCATCTCGTTAAGGCGGTTTGTAATCAGGGTGAAGTGCTGGGCCTCTTCGCTGGCAATAACTAGCCAATCCGTTGCAAAGTCCAGACGATCAGGGGCCGATAATACCGGATCACTGGTGAAGCGGGCCAGCATATCCAGGGCCAGATCAATGGCGTTCAGCTCTATATGGGCAATGGCATGCAAGAGTGCGATGCGTCCTTCGGCCGTACCGACTCGTCGTTTTGGAACGGCTCCCGGGGCCACCTGTTCAAGATTAGCCGGTCTGCCAGGCTGTTCGGGCGGCACAGGAGAGGCCTTGTCAGGGTCCAGCACCAGTTTCCGGTTTTGCCAATCGCGTGCAAGCTGGCATGTGCGCTCTGCTTTTTTGACCGGATCGGCAAGGTGTAACAGGGTAACCGCACGACTGAGCAGGTTATTTTCCAAGAGATTTCACTTCGGCCAGAACGGCATCCACATGGCCTTTCACCCGCACCTTGCGCCAGATTTTGGAAATGTTGCCATGGGCATCGATCAGAAAGGTTGCCCGCTCTATGCCCATATATTTCCGCCCATACATGCTTTTTTCCACCCATACCCCATAGGCTTTAATAACATCCAGTTCTTTATCAGCAGCCAATATCACTTTCAACGCATGTTTGGCCTTGAATTTGTCATGTTTTTGGGCGCTGTCTTTGGACGCACCTATTATGGCGGCACCGGCATCAGCAAAGTCCTCGATTTTCTCGGAAAAGCCGATGGCCTCTGCCGTGCAGCCAGAGGTGTCGTCTTTAGGATAAAAATAGAGAACCAGTATTTTGCCACGAAAACTTTTTAGGGAAATGGTGCCGCCACCATCACGTGGCAGGGTAAAATCCGGGGCCGCTGCGCCCTCTTTGGGGATTGCACTCATCATAACTCCTCATAAAGCAAAAGTGTGCATAGTGTGATGATGATAATGCCCATGCGGGGCCATTGGACAAGAGCTTTGTGACCGAACCATCCCTCCAATCTCAGAAAACCGGCAAGGCAAAGCCTGTGGACGACCAAAGCAAACGCATCTGGCGGGCGACTTTGATGCATGGCCTGGAGTTTGTGGCGCTATTGCTGGCGCTGGTTATGGCGATAAGCGGCGGGGTGGCCTGGCGGCTTGCCCAGGGACCGGTATCTCTGGAATTCCTGCGAAAGGATGCTGAAAGGTCGCTGGCCCGGGTTTTTGAGGGCGGTGAAGCCCATATCGGAGCATTACAGGCGGTCTGGTCAGCAAAAGAACGTGCCATTGTCATTGCTGCCAGCGAAGTGCGGGTGGTGGACAATGAAAACCGGGTTTTAGTGCAGGTGCCGCAATTTGAAATTGGCCTTTCTGCCTTGGGCCTTCTACAGGGAAAGGCGGTTCTGCAACGGATCACCGCCATCGGTGGCGAATTTTCCATAGTCCGCAGAGAGGATGGCAGGATCGGGGCCGGGCTGGGCCAGCCCGATCAGGTGGTTTTTAGCAAACCCGCAAAGCCATCTACAGCATATGCCGGGAAAGACACCAGACGGGCGTCCTTGCCCGATGTATTAAAACGCTTGCGAGTCTTGGCCATGCGYGATGCCAGTCTGCATTTTGTGGACGAACGTTCGGGGGTRAACTGGACGGCCCCCCATGCCAGCTTGCGMTTTGTTCGCAATGGCGGTCAAATTGTTGCCAGCGCTTTTGGYAATATAGAAAGCCCGTCGGGCACCACGCATATTTCCATAAACGCTTCATCACAAAGCGATTTTTCCCGCATGAATGCAGAACTCATCCTGAATAATGCGGTTCCGGCTACCTTGTTGCCGGTATCCAAAGGTGTCTGGCAATGGCTGAGCGGCGTGGATGCCCCCTTGAATGCGCAAATCTCATTTTCAACGACAGAGGAGGGGCTTTTACGATCGGCGGATGGTCATCTGCGCTTTGCAAAAGGGGTTTATCGCAATGGGGATAGCGTTACCCCCATTGAAGATGCCGAAATTGTATTTGCTTTTGACCCGGTGGATGGCGCGGTCAGCATAGAATTGGCCGAAATCCATTCCAAACTCGTCAACGGRACCTTGAAGGGGAGCATTTCCGGGCTGGATCCTGCACGGCTGGTGGTTGGTAAAAAAATCGGGTTTGACCTGTCATTTGAAAACATTGTCCTGGAGCCGGATAAGTTTTTTGACGGCCCCCTTCAGATCAATCGGTTTTGGATGGATGGCTATTACCTTCCCGCCGATAAAAAGGCGGAGTTCAGGCATTTGGGCATAGGCCTTTATGACCTTTCCCTGCAAGGCACCGGAGCCTTGACCCTGCCAAATGATGCGCTGGATGCGGAGGCCCCGCTCTTTACCCTCAAGGCGCGCAGTGATGGTCAAATAACCCCGGCGCAGATCTTGTCGTTATGGCCTGTGAATTTTGCCTATGGTGGACGGGACTGGATCAGGCGCAATGTGCTGGCCGGACGTATACATGATCTGGTGCTGGATGTGCGTATGCCACAGCGCGCAATAGGGGCGCATCATCTGGATAATGATATGCTGTCGCTTTCTTTTGCTTTTGACGAAGCGGATTCGCATTTTGTAAATTCCATGACGCCTCTGCGCGGGGGGGAAGGCACAGGCCTGTTGCAGGGTAATCGTTTTGATTTGCGTATGAATCGCGCCCAATTGCGTGGCCTGACCTTGAAAGACAGCTTCGTTGAGATATCCAGGCTTAGTCCCAAAGGCGTAACCGCTCGTTTTGGTGGTCATGCCACGGGGGCATTGGGTGATGTGGTCAAGCTGCTGGATGAACAGCCGCTGGGGTTTGTCAGCAAATACGGCCTCTCCACCGATGCCATCACCGGGCAGGGGGATATAGAATTTTCCATTGCCCGGCCAATGCGCATTGATGTCGCGCCGCGCAAGATTAGTTTTTCCGCCTCCGGAGACTTTAAAGACATCCGCGTTGTCGGCCTGATTGCCGGACAAGACCTTGCCGGAGCAACGGCAAAGTTTACGGCCAGTCCGGATGGGATGCGCGTGGAGGGCGATGGGCGGCTTGGCTCGGTTCCGGGCCGTTTTATATGGCAGGAGAAGTTCTTTCCGCAGGACGAGCCACGCACACGTCTGGAGATTGATGTCGTCACCAATGAACAGGTGTTTGATGATCTGGGCATACCCACCCGTTTGTTTGTGGATGGCCCTATGGGCATTCATGTTACCACCGAGGGAGAGGGCAAGAAGATCGTCAGAGCGAGACTGCAAGCCGATCTAACCCAGGCTCGGCTAATGTCCCCTGGTGAAGAATGGGAAAAACCAACCGGACAGCCCGGCAAAGCCGAATTGCTGGTCACCCGCCGCGAGGATGGGGGATATGAAATCAAGGATTTTGAAGCCAGCACAGAAGGCTTTTTGCTGGCTGGAAATCTCTCGATAGCGGCCAAAGGCGGGGTACAGAGTGCCCACATTGCCAAGGCAAAAATGGCCGGATTATTTGAATTCTCTGCTGATATTGAACGCAGCAAAGCCGGGGCATTTTTGCTGACTGGCCACGCCAAAGAGCTGGATGCACGGGGGTTTGTGCGCGGCCTTACCCAAGGGGGCAATAACAATCTTGGCTTTGCGCTGGATGCCAATATTGCCTTTGATCAGGCCCTGGTTTCGGATGACCTGACACTGGTTGATGGTATATTGGATTTTAAAAGGGGCGAAAAGGATATTGAAAGCCTGATCTTCAGTGCGTCAACGCCTCATGGTATAGCAAGCTTCTCCATACAAGCTGATGATACCGGTAAAAGACGAGTGGCCGGACAATCTGATGATGCTGGTCTGATCATTCAGGCGCTTTTTGGTATCAGCAGTGTCCATGGGGGCATGGTTCAGATCGAAGGCGTGCTGGGCGATGGTAAAGAGAGCCATACCCGACTTGATCTGAGCATGGGTGATTTTAAATTGCGTGATGTGCCGGTGATGGCGCGAATGCTGTCTTTGGGCTCTCTCACCGGGATTGCCAATACCATGAGCGGAGAAGGCATAGGGTTTAAAACTCTGATTGCGCCACTGGAATTTGACGATGGTAAAATCTATATTGGTGAGGCCCGGGCCACTGGCCCGGCGCTGGGGGTGACCGTTACCGGCACGGTCAATATGGTGGATAAATCCATGAACCTTAGCGGTGCGCTGGCTCCGGCCTATTCATTGAATTCTGCTTTGGGGAACATTCCCGTATTGGGTGGCGTTTTGGTGTCGCGCAAAGGTGAGGGATTGTTTGGGCTGTCTTATCAGGTTAAAGGCCCGTTTGAGGCTTTGCAGGTCTTTGTGAACCCTTTGTCGGCGTTAACCCCCGGGATTTTGCGGCGTATTTTTGAAGGCGGTAAGAGCCAGTTGCAGAGCACATCAGATAAAGCCGGTAAGGCAAAAGCCGTTATTCCTGTGGTCAAACCTGCCACAGAGCCGGAACAAGGCCCCACAGCGCAACCGGTTACAGAACCACCACAGAGATCAGGCGGCGGGTAAGAGCAGTGCGTGTTTTTTCTTGCCCACAGACAGTTTTAAACTGTCCTGACCGGAAAAATCACCGGCTGAAATGCTGGCCTGCATATCGGTAACGGCCTGATCGTTGAGCTTTAACGCTCCGGCCTTGATATGACGTTTGGCTTCCCCGCGTGAGACCACCAGCCCGGCCCGTTTAAAAAGGGCGATCAGAGAAACGCCATCGCGCATCTCTTCGGCGCTCAACTGAACTTTAGGCAGATCGCCGCCGGCCTGACCTTTTGCAAAGGTGGCGTGGGCCGTCTCTTGCGCACTTTTGGCGGCGTTCTCACCATGCAAAAGCGTGGTGCAGGCATTGGCCAGCACAATCTTGGCGCTGTTGATGTCTGCGCCTTCCAGCGCTTCATATTTGGCAATTTCGCCCAGCGGAAAATCGGTGAACAGACGCATAAAGCGGGCGACATCCGCATCCTCACAATTGCGCCAGAACTGCCAGTATTCATACGGGCTGCGCTGGTCGGCGTTCAGCCATACTGCGCCGTTGGCGGTTTTGCCCATTTTGGTACCCGATGCCGTGGTGATCAGAGGTGCGGTAAAGCCAAAGGCCTTTTCTGCCTCAGGCTCTTCGCCGGTTTGTTCGACTTTGTATTTGTGGATCAGCTCGCGCCCATTGACGATATTGCCCCATTGATCAGACCCGCCCATTTGCAACCGACAGCCATAACGCTGATTCAGTTCCAGAAAGTCATAGGCCTGAAGCAGCATGTAGTTAAATTCCAGGAAGGTCATTTCCTGTTCCCGGTCCAGCCGCCGCTTGACGCTTTCCAGCGCAATCATGCGATTGATCGAGAAGAATCGCCCGTAATCGCGCAAAAACTCAATATAGCCGAGGCCTTCCAGCCAGTCGGCATTGTCCACCATAATGGCATCGGTGGGTCCATCACCAAATTTCAGAAATTTGGAAAATACGCCCTTCAAACTGTCCTTGTTGGCGGTAATTTGCTCTTCGGTCAGAACCGGACGAGACTTGTCCTTATCGGATGGATCGCCAATTTTGGTGGTGCCGCCGCCTAGCAAGACAATAGGGCGTCCGCCTGCCTGTTGCAGACGACGGAGCAGCATAATTTGCACCAGTGAGCCGACATGCAAGCTGGGAGCGGTGCAATCAAATCCGATATACGCATTCAGGCCGCTCTTTTGGGCGGCACGATCAATGCCCTCAAGATCGGTGGCCTGATAATGGTAGCCACGGGAAACAAGGCTGCGCACGAATTCTGATTTATACTGGTCCATAAGCTCTCTGCCGGATATGATGTGCATGCCTCATAGCAGGTGTCAGGCTTCATCGAAAAGTGGTAATTTAAGGAAATCACATGCGCGCCATCGGTTTAATGAGCGGAACYTCKCTGGATGGCATGGATGCRGCCCTGCTGGAGACTGACGGGGAATGCATTTTCTATCATGGCCCGGCGCWAACCMTSCCCTTTGAYGRGGCCACCAAAWCCCTGTTGCAAMSCGCCGTTGMRGAYGCCCTTGACTGGCAGTTTKCRGGNGCSANAACCGRMMAGTTTCGCCCCGGCAGCTGAGACGTTAGCAATAAGTGCGCAAAGCGCTGTTGAGGCCATAATGAGGGCGGCGGGGCTTAGTCCCAAAGACATCGACCTTGTCGGCTTTCACGGGCAAACCGTGCTGCATATGCCGCCCACGGATGCCGCTCTGGGGCAGACCTGCCAGATTGGCGATGCACAGGTGCTGGCCAATGCCCTTGGCATTTCTGTGGTTCATGACTTTCGCAGCCTTGATATGGCCGCAGGGGGCCACGGTGCGCCCTTTGCCCCGGCTTATCACCGGGCGCTGGCCGCCGACCTGCCAAAGCCTGTGATGATCCTGAATCTTGGCGGGGTGGGAAACCTCACCTGGTTGGGCGAGGGGGGGCAAATGCTCGCCTTTGATACCGGGCCGGGCAATGGCCCACTGGATATCTGGGTGCAACAAAACGGTGCCGGAGATATGGATCGGGACGGAGCCATTGCCGCAAAAGGACAGGTGGATGAAGCCCGGATTGCATCCTTTTTGGATGCTGAATTTTTTGCGCTCAAACCGCCAAAGTCCATTGACCGTTGGGATTATGATGCCCGCCTTGTTGCGGGGATGAGCCTGGAAGATGGCGCGGCTACCTTAAGCGCCTTTTGTGCGCAATCTGTGGCCCGGGCACTGGACTGGCTGCCGCAGCGGCCCAAATCCATTTTGGTGTGCGGCGGCGGGCGGCATAACCCTGTGATGATGGAATATCTGGCCAAGGCAACGGGCATTACCATTGCCCCGGTCGAAGATCAGGGCTGGCGCGGTGATGCACTGGAGGCCGAAGCCTTCGCCCATCTGGCGGTGCGTCATGCGCTCGGCTTGCCGCTGAGCTGGCCGGACACTACGGGCGTTGGTGCGCCGATATGCGGTGGCAGGCTGGTTAAACCTGCCAAAACAGAGCGCTAACGCCGCCCTTTTTTGGTTTGCATAAACTCTTCCAGTGATGGATCAACCATGCCGTTCTGGCGATAATCCATATAGGCCTCGACCTCGGTTTCCAGTTCTTCGGCATGATCGTCAAACAAATGCCCGGCACCGGGGATGATCTTGTGAGTCAGCATGGTGCCTTTCTGAATGCGAATTTTTTCTGATACGCGCTCGATCTCGTCAGGTGGGCAGATGCGGTCTGCCGAGCCATAGGCCAACAGGCCAGAGGTGGGGCAAGGGGCCAGAAAGCCAAAATCATACATATTCATAGGTGGGGAGACAGAAATAAAACCCCGGATTTCCGGGCGGCGCATTAAAAGCTGCATACCGATCCATGCGCCAAAGGAATGCCCGGCAATCCAGCATAATGATGCGTTGGGGTTTAAGGCCTGCATCCAGTCAAGAACCGTGGCCGCGTCCTGCAATTCGCCCTGGCCATGGTCATATTCACCAACGCTTCGCCCCACGCCGCGCAAATTAAAGCGCAAAGTAGCATAACCGCGCCGTTTAAAAATATCGTACAGACCCGTAATTACCCGCGTATTCATGGAGCCGCCGCCTTGGGGGTGGGCATGAAGAATCAGCGCCAGCGGCGCGTCTTCGGTATCTGCGGGAGAGTAATGGCCTTCCAGGCGACCTTCAGGTCCGGGGATGATGACTTCAGGCATATTGGTCTGATCCTGTAATGTTACGTTTTAAAAACATATCAATTTGGTTGGTATTACTGCGAAATTTCTCTGATAACCAATATTTTGTCTGCATTATATTCATATCATAATCTTGACTAAATTAGTAGGTTATTGCACGTTTCTGTTTCAAGTATGCCGCGCACATCTGTGCTTGCGTCATCAAGTGTGGCGCGTTCTAGCATAGGGCGGATGCGCATGGCGAGACAGGAAATGAGATTTAACCATGAAGTTAAGTGCAAAAGGTAGGTATGCGGTGATGGCGCTGGCTGATCTGGCATCTATTAAAGCGAAGGGGCCAGTGACATTGGCCGAGATTGCAGAGCGGCAGGATATATCCATTTCTTACCTGGAGCAATTGTTTGCCAAATTGCGTCGTCGTGGTGTGGTCAAGGGTGTTCGCGGCCCCGGCGGTGGCTATCGTCTTACCCGGCTGGCCTCAGAAACCAGCATTGCCGATATTATTCTGGCGGTTGATGAACAGATTGATACGGTGGCTTGTGATCGCAGTTCAGATTTGGGCTGTACCGGTAAAACCGGGCGTTGTCTGGCTCATGACCTTTGGGATGAACTGGGCCGTCATATTTACCTGTTTCTCAGCTCGGTTACACTGGATGATGTGCTCAACCGGCGTGTGTTGGGAACCGCCGGCGGGGCACGTTTGCTGGATGGGGTTGATCGAAAATGAGCGTGTATCTGGACTATAATGCCACAGCGCCCTTACGTGATGAGGCACGTGTGGCCATGTTGGCCGCCTTTGACGCGCCGGGTAATCCCTCGTCGGTCCATGCGGCCGGGAGGCGGGCTCGCTCTCAAATTGAGGATGCGCGGCGTACGCTGGCACAAGCCCTTGGTGCAGCCCCGGCGGACGTGATTTTCACCGCTGGCGGGACCGAGGCCAACAATCTGGGCCTTCTGGGTGTGGCCGAAGCCAATCATTGCACCCACATGCTGCTTAGCTCCGTTGAGCACTCCTGCATTCGCATGGCGGCGCGCACGGCGGACCTGCCTATGCATACCATTGCGGTTACACAGGACGGGGTGATTGATTTGGCGGCGCTGCGTGCGGCGCTGGATGAACTGCCAGATGCCGSGCGGCCTTTGCTGGCGCTGATGATGGTCAATAATGAAACCGGGGTGGTGCAGCCAGTGGTCGAGGCGGCCAATATGGTGCATGCCGCCGGTGGCCTGATCCATGTGGATGCTGTGCAGGGCTTTGGCAAAATGCCTCTCAGTCTTGGGGYACTAGACGCCGATTCGCTAGCGGTTTCGGCMCATAAAATTGGTGGCCCGCTGGGCACGGGCGCACTGGCGCTGGCGTGCGGTACCAAGCTGACCCCGCGCAGCTTTGGCGGCGGACAGGAAAGCGGCCATCGCGGCGGCACGGAAAACGTACCCGGTATTTTGGGCTTTGCGGCGGCGACCAAGGCCGCYTTGGCGGACCTTGGCCATGCGAAGGCCATAGCCGCTTTGCGTGATCATCTGCAAGCGCGCCTGCTGAGCATTGCTCCCGATGCAATGGTGGTGGGCGGCAAGGCACCGCGCCTTTGTAATACCCTGTGCATAGCGACCCCCGGCTTTGCGGCTGATACCCAGCTTATGACCATGGATCTGGCGGGTTTTGCCATCTCTTCCGGCGCTGCCTGTTCGTCTGGCAAGGTCAAAGCCAGCGTGGTGATGCTGGCCATGGGCCTGCCGGGAGATTTGCCTTCCTGCGCCATACGCATTTCGCTTGGCAAAGCCACCACACGCGAAGAGCTGGACGCCTTTGCCGATGCCTGGGGCCAGGCTCTGGTCCGCGCCCACGAAAAAGAGAGCGCATAATGAGCGATGTAAAAGACAGCATTGATCGCGAAACCGTTGAGGCCGCTCGTGGCCTTGAGGCGGACAAATATAAATACGGTTTTGTCACCGATATCGAACAGGACTTTGCCCCCAAGGGCCTTAACGAAGACATTGTGCGCTATATTTCGGCGCAAAAGAAAGAGCCGGACTGGTTGCTGGAATGGCGGCTGGCCGCCTATCGGCGCTGGCTGACTATGGAAGAGCCAAGCTGGGCCATGGTCAATTATCCCAAAATTGATTATCAGGATATGTATTATTTCGCCGCGCCCAAAAAGGACGGCGATGGTCCCAAAAGTCTCGATGAAATTGACCCGGACATTCTGGCGACCTACGAAAAACTCGGTATTCCCATTCGCGAGCAAGAGGTGTTGCTGGGCGTGGAAGGCGCACCCAAGGTTGCGGTCGATGCAGTGTTTGATTCTGTTTCCGTGGCCACCACGTTTCGTGCTGAACTGGCCAAATCCGGGGTGATTTTCTGTTCCTTTTCCGAGGCCGTGCACGATTATCCGGAATTGGTGCGTAAATATCTGGGCAGYGTGGTGCCGCCATCGGATAATTTCTTTGCCACACTGAACACCGCCGTTTTTTCRGACGGCACKTTTGTTTACATCCCAAAGGGKGTGCGYTGCCCRATGGAATTGTCSACCTATTTTCGCATGAATGCGCAAAGYACKGGSCAGTTTGAACGYACGCTGATCATTGCCGAAGAAGGCTCCTATGTCTCCTAYCTTGARGGYTGYACCGCCCCSATGCGTGAAGAAAACCAGTTGCACGCCGCCGTRGTGGAACTGGTCATYYTRAAAGAYGCCGAGATTAAATAYTCCACCGTGCAAAACTGGTGGCCCGGCGATGAARAYGGGCAGGGCGGRGTGTATAAYTTTGTYACCAARCGCGCCGATTGCCGGGGCGAGCGCGCCCGCGTTTCGTGGACGCAGGTGGAAACCGGCTCATCCATYACCTGGAAATACCCGTCCTGCATTTTGCGGGGCGATGAAAGTCAGGGCGAGTTTTACTCGGTCGCCATCACCAATGGTGCGCAACAGGCCGATACTGGCACCAAGATGATCCATTTGGGCAAAAATACCCGCTCGCGCATTATCTCAAAGGGCATTTCCGCTGGCCGCTCGAACAATACTTATCGCGGTCTTGTCAGCGTGCACCAAAAAGCAACAGGTGCGCGTAATTTCACCCAGTGTGACAGCCTGCTGGTCGGCAATGAATGCGGCGCACACACCGTGCCCTATATCGAGGTCAAAACCCCCGACGCGCAATTGGAACACGAGGCCACCACCACCAAGCTTTCCGAAGAACAGCTTTTTTACTGTCGCCAGCGCGGCCTGGATGCCGAAGAGGCCACGGCCCTACTGGTCAATGGCTTTGCCCGCGATGTATTGCAAAAACTGCCCATGGAATTCGCCGTCGAGGCGCAGGCGCTGGTGAAAGTCAGCCTGGAAGGGAGTGTCGGATGATGGATGCAAAGACGTCATACCGGCGCAGGCCGGTATCCAGAACACCGTCACAATGGACCCCGGCCTACGCCGAAGTGACGAAGGAGGGAAAACAATGACTGAAGCAAAAACAAAACCCGTTCTGAATATCGACGACATTGAATTGCAGGACTTTGGCAATGGCGGCAAATTTGCGGCCAAGCTTGGCCGCTTTGGCCCGGCGCTGGGGGCGAAAAACCTCGGCTGTATGCTGACCATTGTGCCGCCGGGCAAGCGCGCTTTTCCGCACCATGCGCACCTGATTGATGATGAGATGATGTATATCATCGAAGGGACGGGCGATTACCGTTTTGGCGAGGAAATCTATCCTGTCAAAGAGGGCGATATGCTGGGCGCACCGCCGGGCGGCGCAGAGGTGGCGCACCAATTGATCAATACCGGCGATACGGATCTTAAATATCTGGCGTTTTCCACCAATGGCGAAGCCTCTGTGGTGGTTTATCCGGATTCAGACAAATTTGTGGCTTCGGCTGGCATTCCCCAAAATGGCTCACCTCGCGATGCTGCATTTCGGCATTTGGGCCGCATTGGTGAAGGCACAGCAGATTATTTTGATGGCGAAGAATGATGATTGAAATTAAAGATTTAACGGTTGGCGTCGAAGGCGTTGAGGGGAATATCCTTAAGGGACTATCCCTGAATGTTCCTGCTGGCGAAGTGCACGCCATTATGGGGCCAAACGGCACTGGCAAGTCCACGCTGGCCAATGTGCTGACTGGTCGCGATGGCTATGACATCAAAGGCGGCAGCGCCAGCTTTGAGGGCGAGGATTTATTGTCCCTTGAGCCAGAGGAACGCGCCGCCAAGGGTATTTTTCTGTCGTTTCAGTATCCGGTGGAAATTCCGGGCGTGCCAGCCATGACGTTTTTACGCGCCAGCCTGAACGCACAGCGTAAACGGCGCGGTCAAGAGGACCTTTCGGCTCCGGACTTTTTGAAACTGGCTCGGGAAAAGGCAAAATTGCTTAAAGTCAAAGCTGATATGCTGAAACGCCCGTTGAATGTTGGGTTTTCCGGCGGCGAGAAAAAGCGCATGGAAATCCTGCAAATGGCGGTGTTGGAGCCGCGCTTTGCCATTCTGGATGAAACGGATTCTGGCTTGGACATTGATGCGTTGAAAGTGGTGGCCGAAGGGGTTAATGCCCTGCGCGCGCCAGACCGCTCCATGCTGGTCATCACCCATTATCAGCGCCTGCTGGATTATATCAAACCCGATGTGGTGCATGTGATGGCGGGCGGTAAAATCGTCGATAGTGGTGGGCCGGAACTGGCCTTAAAACTCGAAGCTGAAGGCTATGACGCCTATGAGGGAGCCGCCGCGTGAGCATAAGCGCACAAATACCGACGCCAGAGGCCCTGCCGCACCGGCGCATGGAGGCCTGGAAGTGGAGCGATGTTCGCGCTGCTTTGGCCAAAACCCCTGCACCCACGGGCACGGCATTTACGCCGCTGGCTTTGCCGGACGGTGTGGTGACGCTCCGCTTTTTGGACGGGGTTTTGCAAGACAGCCCTGATCTGCCGCACGGGGTGCAGTTTGATGAGGCAGGTAAAGCCGATTTTGATGAGACCCTGCCCATGGCGGCCTTGGCCAGCACTTTGGCGCACCATCATTATGCCCTGCAGATCAGCGCATCCTTATCCGCACCGCTATGCCTGCGTATAACCGGGCAGGGGCCGATCAGCATTGCCGTAACACTGGCACCTGATTGCACCGCCACCATCATCGAAGACCATGTCTGCGCCGGCGGCTTTGCCAATGTGGCGCTTGGCTATGATCTAGGCAAAGGGGCGCATCTGAAACGCCTTCTCTACCAGCAAGGCGATGCCAGTGCAGTGCATGTGGTTACGGCCCGTATGGCGCTGGGCGAAGCGGCGCGGCTGGATCAGTTCTCTTTGGGCTTTGGCGCGCGCCTGTCGCGTCTGGAAACGCGGCTGTCCTATCAGGGCATAGAGGCCAAAGCGCGCCTGAACGGGGCCTATCTGCTGGACGATGATCGCCATAGCGACCAGACCTTTCATGTGGATCATGATGTAGAGGATTGCACCACACGCCAATTGGTGCGCGGGGTGGTGAAAGACCGCGCCAATGGTGTGTTTCAGGGCAAGTTTTATGTGGGGCGGGGTGGCCAGCACACCGATGCCAGCATGAACCATGATGCGCTGTTGCTGAACGGCGGGGCGTGTATAAATGCCAAGCCGGAGTTGGAAATTTATGCCGATGACGTGGCCTGTGCTCATGGCAATACATCCGGCGCGCTGGATGAACATGCGCTCTTTTATATGCGCCAGCGCGGGCTGGACGAGGCCGGTGCCAAGGCCTTGCTGATCCGGGCGTTTTTGGGCGCGGCCTTTGATGATCTGAAAGACGAGGCGCTGCACGATATGATGTTGGCCCCGGTGATGAACTGGCTGGAGGCGGCGTTATGAGTGCGTCTTTTTTGCAAGCCCCGGCCAGCTTTGACCCTTATGCCGTGCGCGCCGAATTTCCCATCCTGTCACGGCAAGTGAACGGCTTTGCCCTGACGTATCTGGATAGCGCCGCCTCGGCGCAAAAACCGGCCTGTGTAGTCGATGGCATGGCCGATCAGATGCGCAATTCTTACGCCAATGTGCACCGGGGCCTGCACACCATGGCCAATGAAACCACGCAAAGTTTTGAGGGCGCGCGCACGACCATTGCCAAATTCCTGAACGCCGCGCAMAGTGATGAGATCATTTTCACCTCGGGYACSACCGAAGCYATCAATCTGGTGGCCTCTGGCATTGGMGCAGACTTAAAAGCCGGTGACGAGATCATCCTGTCGGTGATGGAGCACCATTCCAACATTGTGCCSTGGCATTTTTTGCGKGAACGCMARGGCGTGGTGCTSAAATGGGTGGATGTKCKGGAYGATGGRCAGCTTGATCTGCAWAGCTATGRAGCCGCCTTTAGCGCYAAAACCCGTTTTGTCGCSCTWAGYCATATGTCCAATGTCACCGGRGTGATYACYGATGCAWRSGYGCTGGTRGATATGGCCCAYGCCCATGAYGTGCCGATCCTGCTGGATGGCTCGCAGGCGGCGGTGCATATGCCSGTGGATGTRCAGGCGCTGGGCGCGGACTTTTAYGYSSTKACSGGMCACAAGCTKTATGGCCCKACGGGCATTGGCGCRCTTTATGGCAAGGCCGACCGGCTTGCGGCCCTGCACCCGTATCAGGGCGGCGGGGAAATGATTGAAAGCGTCAGCAAAGACAAGATCACCTATGGGCAGGCTCCGCATAAATTCGAGGCCGGAACGCCGCCCATTCTGGAGGCGATTGGTTTGGGTCTGGCGCTGAACTGGATGATGGACCTGGACCGTCTGGCCGTGGCCGAACATGAAAATGCGCTAGCCATGCGGGTGGTCGAGGGGCTTTTACTCTATAATGATGTGCGCATTGTTGGCGATGCACCGGACAAGGGGGCGATTGTGTCCTTTGATGTCAAAGACATGCACGCCCATGATCTGGCACAGCTTATGGACCGTTATGGCGTAGCGGTGCGGGCCGGTAATCATTGCGCCGAACCCCTGATGCAACGCTTTGAGGCGACATCTACCTGCCGAGCAAGTTTTGCCGCCTATAACACTGATGAAGATGTTGATCGTTTTTTGGAAGCCTTTGAAAAGGCAAGAGAGTTTTTATCGTGATGGAGAATAATGTGGACAACAAAGTCCGGGATACCATTGATCTTTCGGCACAAACCGAAACCAGTGAAGCTGCCGAAGGTTCTGGCTTGCCGCAGGAAGAACTGGACCGTCTGACCGAAGAGCTGATTGCGGCCTTCAAGGACGTTTATGATCCGGAAATCCCAGTGGATATTTACGAACTGGGCCTGATTTATAAAGTGGACGTCAGCGATGACCGAGATGTGGGGGTTGATATGACCTTGACCGCACCGGGCTGTCCGGTTGCCGAAGACATGGTAATGTGGGTGGAAAATGCTGCACGTTCCGTGCAGGGAGTCCGTGATGTCAAAGTCAATTTAATTTTTGAACCGCCCTGGGACCCTTCGCGTATGTCTGATGTGGCGCGTCTGGAATTGAATATGTTCTAGGGTTGGAACAGGCTGCCTCAATTTGCAACATTACCGGCAAAGCGCTAGAATAGCCCGATCATTAACGGGAGTGCCGGGTGATGTTTGCAACAAAATCAAYGCTAAAACGTACTTTTAAGTGGGTTATTCTTCCCGGGTTTATGGCCCTGGCGGCTTTGTCTGGCGCTGCACAGGCGGCAATACAGGTCGGCTCGCTAAAAGCACTAAAAATTCTTCCCAAAATAAATGTGTACGCCTTTGGATTTGAGGTCAGAACGCTTCACCCGTCAAAAGTTCAGGGTCGTGTGTCTTTTCCCAAGGTCGTGTGGACATGCCAGGGCAACCTATGCACTACCAGTGTAAAATATCCGGGGTTCGGGGTTTCTGCCTGTCATGCTCTGGCAATGAAAGTTGGACCAGTGCGTTCCTTTCGTCTGACCAGACAACCCCCAACACTGGTTCCCGTGAAAGGGTACCCCTTTAGTGCAGAGCAGATTTCGCGATGTAATCAGAGTGTCAGCGTCCCAAAAAACATAAAAACGAACACGAGGCTTGGCGTGCCTGCACTCAATACCAGCGTTAAGGGCAATGGCACCACTGTGGGACAGAGCGCAAGCCGCGCCAAAACCATTGGCGAGACCAGCAACCGTATGAAACAGGCCAAAGAGCTGCAACGTCTGCATGATCTGGGCACTCCCATGGGGCAAGCCATGGGCGGCGGCGCGGCGGCCGGGCGACAGGATTGTTCACGCAGTAGCGATCGCGCCAAATGCCTGCATGATAATATGAATGCAGGAAAATCCCCTGCCGGGCCATCCGGTGGGGGCATGCGCGAGTGTATTATGGGGGCAAATCCACAAAACTGTTTCAACAGTGGTGGTGGCAAGCGAACAGGAACACTGAGTGCCGGCCCCGGTGACCCCCGTGACCAGATAAAAGACCCAAGAAGCGTTGCCGCCGATGAAGGAGATGGCAGCATTACAGTGGGCGAATATCACTCCGCTGCGATAAGCGCGCAAGGAGGCTGGCAAACCAGCATTCACGATGGGCAAGTGGTCCGGCGAAGGTATCTAGCCGACGATAATGGCGATGAAATCATTGAAACCATCACGTACAATGAGGATAACTACTCGACACATGCGGCGAATGTTTACCACCGGGATGGATCAGAGGATATCTATGTTGTCGAGCTGAATAGTCTTGATGGTGAAGAGTCTTCAACCCATACGCATATGCGTGCTCGTGGCGGGGCTGGTGCCTCTGGTCAGACCGCGCCGGACACTGCCAGCGGTGGAGCGGCGGATCATTGTAACCGGGATATGGTGACCGGAAGATGCAAAAACCCGCGCCCCAATCCCAAGGGCATGACCTCGCAACCGGGACCCGATGGGGAGAATCCCGGCGGCATTTTGGGGCGCAATACACCCAAAACCGATGTGGGCGCGGCAATTAATTGCGGCGATGCCAGTTCCGAGGCCTGTAACCGCGCCGGTGCAGGCCTGAGTAATCGGGCCAAGCCACTGGACCATAAAGATCCAGGTCCGGTACCGGGCGGATCGCCCCATTAAGGCAAGTATGCCTAATGTTTGAAAACATCCAGTGGTTTGCCAATCGTAGGGTCAAAATCCTGCCAGTTCAGCCCCAGTGCCTTTAGGGCCGTGGCGGCCACCTGGCTGGACGTGGCACAATGCGCCATCGTGTAGGCCTTGCCAGCGGACGGGTTGATATTCGGCCCGATGGCAGCCATCCACACCGCATCAGAGCCGACAATGCCGTCCGGATAGGTGTTTAGCGATTTTAGATACCCTTGGGTGGCCAGGGGGCTGGCATGGTGTTGCCAGGCCTCTTTTGGAGTTTGACCGCGCCCATGATCGGTGGTGATGATCATGGTGGTGTGGCCTTCCCATTGCGGGTCGGCCTGCACCGCCGTCCACAACTCACGAATAAATTTATCGGTGCGCTGCGCCGAATATAATACCTGATCATAGCGGCCTTCATGGGCAAAATCATCGGTCTCCCCATAGGCGATATAGAGCACTCGCGGCGCCTTGGTGCGCATGGTGTAGCGGGAAAATTCATGGGTAAAGGCATCGTGTCGAACAGTATCGAAGGGGTGTGCAACTTCGCCTTGAAGACGGTTCAGCACGTCCAGTTCTGCCGAGGGGTTACCGTCCAGTGGCATAAAGCCGGCATTAACGGGCAGATGTGAACGGTTGGCGTTGATGATGGCGGGAAAGGCATCCCAGGAGCCAAACGCATAGACCGATTTGGCAAATTCATTTTGCCCGTTCAGCCATTCCAGAAAAGTGATGTTGGGATTATCAATGCTGGCATTGGAATTGATATTGTCATCGGCCTTTCCGGTTAGAATTTCATTATAGCCAGGATAGGAAAACCACCAGGCATTGGTAACCCGGGCGCAGGACCCGGCATCGCGATTGCCAATAATGACGCCATCATTACCAATAACATTGGTCATAAACGGCATCAGGGTGGCGGCGCGGTCATCGTTTTTCAAAAAAGGCGTTAAGGCCTCTTCCTGATCATGATTGTATTTGGAATCAGAGACCAGTTCTGGATCGGCGCCACGAAATAGTTCCTGCCAGCGCAACCCATCAATGGTGACCAGTATCAGTCGGGATTGATTTTTCTGTGGCTGGTCGGCGCGGGATGGAGGGCTAAGGGATGCCAGTATAATGATGGCAAGGAAAATACGTATCATAGCTAAGCTCCGGTCATGGGCTAATATAAAAGAAAAACAGGGCGGACCATAGCCCGCCCTGCCAGAGTTTGTGGGGAGTCTAAACTCTAAAAATCTGCCGTCACGGTGATGGATGCAGTGCGCGGGGCCCCGATCCAACCACCCCAGCCACCGGCGACACCGCCGATATAACGCTCATTGAAAACGTTATTGATGGTCAGGCGAACATCAAAACCGTTTAAAACATCGCTAAGCGTATCGCCGCCAACCGAGACATAGGCATCGGTGACAACATAGTCCGCCAGTCGCTGGTTGTTGGCCGGATCAAGCCAGCGTTTACCGACGTATTTGGCAGAAACTCCGGCGCGGTAATTGCCATCGGCCCAGTCCAGGCTGGCAACGCCCATGTTTTCCGGTGAACCAAAGACCGTATTGCCTGGATAAATGCCATTTTGCGCATCCAGAGCGGCATCACCACTGCCACGATAGGTCGAATCGTTATTGGTGTATGAGGTATAGAGACTAAGCGTATCGGTTATCTGTGCCGTACCGGAAAACTCGATCCCTTTGGATTTGATCCCGCCCACATTCAAATACGTGCCATTGGTGCCGATCAAAAAGTTGATGCCGGCGCCGCTGTTAGGGGGAATGAAGGTAATGCGGTTGTTAAAGCTGATATCGTAATAGGTAACCTGGGCGGTAAAACGATCGCTGAAATAACGCGCGCCGAGCTCTTTATTGGTGGCTGTTTCCGGTGAGATGCGGTCCAGCGCAGAGGCATCACGTTCCAGAACACCATCTTTGATAGCCGCAAAGTTTTCGGCATAACCGGCATAAAGCTCGACACTGTCGCCAAGACGATATTGGGCGCCGCCGGAGAACAGCAATTTCGAGTCTGAATTGGCCTGGGCCGTAATGGCACCGCCCTGAAAATTATCGGAGCGTTTCAAATCTACCAGAAACTGCTTTACGCCACCGTTGACAGTCAGTGGTCCAAAGCTGGCGCTATCTTCAAGATAGTACATAAAAGTGGAAACCGGATATTCGCGATCATATTGACGCCAGTAGGCCGGGTTTTCAAAATTAAAGCTGGTCCGAGAATCAATGATTTTGTGCCAGTCGCGCCATTCTTTGCGTTGATAGTCTTCGGCCCAGATCCCGCCGCGCAGGGTRTTTTCCACCGTGCCAAACGTCTTCTGCCAGTCAAAATCGGCGGTTATGCCATAACGCTCCTTGGCGTAATGGGTGTGGCGATAAGAACCAACGGGGATGGCACCCGGGGCATAACAGGCCGGATCAAATTCCGGTCCGGCACCGCCATAGGGAAAGGTTATCGAGCTGACACAGCCGGGGTTTGGTGACAGGGCCACGCCATTGGCGTCTACAAAGAAGAGACGTCCCAATGGTGATCCGCCAAGCACCGTGCCGCCATTGAGCAGCTCTGAATTGGGGTTACCTGCACCGTTATCGGTGACGTCCACAATATATGGTGGCACCCAGTCGCCGCGACCACGGTTTTTGTGATAATATGTAGCCACGTTGAAATTCACATCCCCGACGGAAAATTTACCACGTAAATAGCTGAACAGGTTTTCGCGCAAAGTGGACCAGCCCCGGCGATAGAGTTGATCGACGTAGGGCAGGCCGGTCCAGTCGCCGGTAAGGCGGTCCCAGGTGGGATCGGCGGCAAACTGTGCAGGGGTAACCCGCTGGTAATTGTCTTCGGCAGCATCGTCCCAGGAAAAATAACCGGTCAGGGCAACGCCCTTAACATTGCTGGTAAACTTGGCTTCGATATTGTCTCGTGTGGTTTCCCCGGAAAGGTCGATCCAGGCTTTGTTGGCGGCGGTTGAGACGCTAACCCAGGCATAGGTATCGGGGAGAATTTCGCCGGTATCATAACGCGCAAAATATTTATGGGCATCAAAATCGGCGAAAGTGGCGCTAAAGCGCATGCGCTTTTCTTTTTCAGGGTCCTGGGTCAGGAAGTTGAGCGTACCGCCCAGGGCTTCGTTGGAGCGCGAGGATATATCCGCCGTACCCTGGGACACTTCCACACCACCAAGGTTTAACGAGTCAATATAACGATTGGCTTTGGCGCCGCCGCCATAATTGGAATTGCCGTTGGGCAGGCCATCAATGGTAATGCCGATCTGTTGTTCGTCCAGGCTGTTCTGGAAGCCGCGAATATGGATGCTGGTTGACCAGTCATCAGAGCCAAACGTATCCCCTTCATTGATCAGGACACCGGGCAGGTTATCAATAACCGAAAGAACGCTGGTAATGGGCGATTGCTGGTCCAGCATTTCGCGAGTCACCACCGAATTGCTATAGGTTGCACGCTTGCCAACGATCAGAATTTCATCTTCTGCATCGTTAGATGTTACCGCTTCGGATTCCAACTCAGCCGCCTGAGCTGCAAGTCCCAAAAATGTATAAGCCACACTGGCCATTAAAATGGTTTTGAGTTTCCAGTTCATGGAACGCCCCCTGTACAAAAATTCACCACGCCCATTCAGGGCAGGGGTCATATGCAAGATGCTGATGACAGGGAGGAGACGGATTTATAACGTCTGTATGAATTTTTTGAAACAGTAATATTACAGCAAATACAAAATGTTAGTGTGACAATTATATAAACTAATTTTCAAAAAAAGAATGGAGTTACTTTGCAAAAAATGCGCCGAGGGCCTTTTTTTCCTTCGTGCTGAGGAACAAGCCCAGCTTGGTGCGTCGCCATAATACATCCTCGGCAGAGGTCGCCCATTCATGGGTTTTGAGATAATTCAGCTCTGCCAGGTACAGACCGCCGCCATAGTGCCGGCCTAGGCTTTTCAGGGTTTTGGCCTTGCCCAACACCTTGGTAATCCGGGTGCCATAGGCATGGATCAGGCGTTGGCGCAGGGCATTATTCAAAAATGGATATCTGGCCGCGATCGAGGCGTCAAAGATCTTGAGGCCATCCGGTATATTGCCGCCGGGCAGGGCCGTGGTGCCGGTCCAGTGTGAGACCGTATTGCCAAGGCGTTCGGCCAATTGGTCCACCGCTTTTTCGGCCAAAGCCCGAAACGTGGTGATTTTGCCGCCCAACACAGTCAGTACCGGGGCACCATCTTTTTTGTGCGACAATTCCAGATGGTATTCGCGCGATAGCTTGGAGGCATCCATTTCCTCATCCCCAAATAGCGCCCGCACCCCGGCATAAGACCAGACAATATCTTTTTTGCTTTTGGGGGCGGCAAAAAACCGATTAACCGCGCTTAACAGGTWATCGCGCTCATTATCATCCATTTTGGCCGCATAGGGGTCGCCCTCATAGGGCGTGTCGGTGGTACCAAAGAGGGTGAATTCGCCCTGATAAGGCAAGGCAAACAGGACGCGGCGATCATCATTCTGAAATAAAAATCCGCGCTGTCCATCAAACAGCTTGGGCAGAACAATATGGCTGCCTTTGACCAGGCGCATGTGGGAAACCGCCTTGGCACCGGTGCAGTTATCCATGGCATCCACCCACGGCCCGGCGGCATTGACCAGAAGGCGCGTGCGCCAGATTTTCTTCTCCCCGGTGGTGGTTTTAGCCAGGATTTCCCAATATTCGCCCTCACGGGTGCAGGAGATGACTTTGGTCTGGGTGTGGATTTGCGCACCGTGTTCGGCTGCATCGATGACATTGGCCACCACCAGACGGGCATCATCGGTGCGGGCATCGGAATAGGCAAAGGCCAAGCCACTGGGTTGGCGCAGATTTTTGGCCTCAATACAGCTTCTCAGCCGCAGAGTGCCGGAACGGGGCAGCGAGGATCCGCCGCCCAAATGATCATAAAGCCATAGACCGGTGCGGATCATAATGGCCGGGCGCATGTCCGCATTATGGGGCAGGATCAGGCGCAGCGGTGTGACCAGATGGGGCGCGATGTGCAACAGGCGTTCGCGCTCGGCCAGCGCTTCGCGCACCAGCCCGAACTCATAATATTCCAGATAACGCAGGCCCCCATGCACCATTTTGGTGCTGGCCGACGAAGTGGCCCCGGCCAGATCGCCCTGTTCACACAGCACCACGGACAGGCCGCGCCCGGCGGCATCGCGGGCAATGCCTGCCCCATTAATGCCGCCGCCGATAACCAGAATGTCCACGATATCCTTCATGCCTCTCCCTTGGCTGATTTTTTGGTTCCTGTCAGCCTTTCATCTGTTAGTGTCTGCAAAAAAGAGGCCGGTTATTTAGTGAGTGAAGAAGAAAAAGTGGTGCTAAGCGGGTTTCTGGTGGTTGCCGATCAGGATCGGGAGATTATCGAATCCCATTTATCGCGCCATATTCGCCTTACCCGGGCCGAAACTGGTTGTCTGGCCTTTGATGTGGTGCCAGATCCCCATGATGGTTCGCGATATCTGGTCGAGGAAACATTTGCTAGTAAACCTGCCTTTGAAGCGCATCAGACCCGGGTAAAAAATTCAAACTGGGGCAGGGCCACCGCCCATATGCAACGCCATTATACCATTCAATCACAAGGATCGAACCGTGAGTGATAAACGCGCCATCTTAGCTATTGATCAGGGCACAACCTCCAGTCGCGCCATTGTGTTTTCGCTAGAGGGCGAGATTGTGGCGCAGGCCCAGCGTGAATTTGCGCAGATTTACCCCCAGCCGGGCTGGGTAGAGCATGACCCCGAAGAGATATGGGATAGCACCTGTGCAGTGATTGCCGAGGCGCTGGACGAAGCCCGCGAAAGCGGCTGGCAGGTGTTGACTGCAGGCATCACCAACCAGCGTGAAACCACCATTATCTGGGACCGGGTCACCGGCATGCCGATTTATAATGCCATTGTCTGGCAGGACCGGCGCACGGCGGCGCGCTGTGCCGAGCTGGCGGCTGAGGGCCATGAAGAGATGGTCAGCAAACGCACCGGCCTGTTGCTGGACCCGTATTTCTCGGCCAGCAAAATATCGTGGATATTGGATGAAATCCCGGGCGCCCGGGCACGCGCCGAGGCCGGCGAGCTGGCCTTTGGCACGGTGGAGAGCTTTTTGCTGTGGCGTTTGTCCGGCGGTGTGCATCTCAGCGATGCCACCAATGCTTCACGCACCAGTCTTTACGATATTCACACGGGAAAATGGGACGAGGAATTATTGGCGCTGTTTGAGGTGCCGGCGGCGCTCTTGCCGACCGTTTGTCCCAATGCCGGTAAATTTGCCCTGATTGCCCAAGGATTGCCCGGCGGTGGCCTGCCGATTACCGGCATGGCAGGCGATCAACAGGCGGCGGCCATTGGTCAGGCCTGTTATCGGCCGGGCGAAATGAAAATTACCTTTGGTACGGGCGCGTTTATGCTGGCCAATACTGGCGACAAGGCGGTGCAGTCCAAACATCGGTTGCTGACCACCATTGCCTGGGAAATCGAAGGCGTGCGCTCTTATGCCATGGAAGGCTCGATCCTGTCGGCGGGCTCAACCCTGCAATGGCTGCGCGATGGGCTGGGCATTATTGAACACGCCGGCGACAGCGAGGAGATGGCCAGTTCCATCACCGATACCGGCGGGGTTTATATGGTGCCGGCCTTTGCCGGTCTGGGGGCGCCCTGGTGGGATGCCGAGGCACGCGGTGCCCTTGTGGGACTTACCCGGGGCACCGGCCCTGAACAGATTGCGCGGGCGGGCCTGGAGGCCGTGGCCTATCAATGTGCTGATCTACTGGATGCCATGAAGGCCGACGGGATCGTACCCAAGCGCCTGAAAGTGGATGGCGGCATGACCAAAAATGCCTGGTTGATGCAGTTTCTGGCCGATATGGTGGCCTTGCCGGTTTTGCGGCCGAAAATAACCGAAACCACCGCCTTTGGGGTGGCCATGCTGGCCGGGATCGGGGCCGGGATTTTTGAAAGCCTGATAGATGTGGATGCACGCTGGCACGAAGATGCCAGCTTTACCCCCGCCATTGATGCTACCGCGCGACAGGCGAAACTTGCCGGGTGGAACGAGGCGCTGGGCCGGGTGAAAACGAGGTAGGATTCTTGTCTCGCGGCGAGATGCTATGCATCCGCCTCCGACGGGGCGGCGAACCATCGCCGACGCGCAGTCGCGCTTTGAAGGAGATCGCAACCCTTTGCCATCATGCCAACACTTGTCATCCCGGATGTGATCCGGGATCCAGCTCTTAAATAAAGTACGCAGATATAAAAAACTGGACCCCGGTTTTCACAGGGGTGACGTTTGACGGTAAATAGATGAACATCTGTTTTCTTTATAGGTTGAGATTTCCTTCCAACCCATGCAGTGTTATTTTTCTAAAGGGCCATAGCCGATTACCGCGCCGATGCGTATTTCAAGCTTCTCTCGTAGGTCATCTGCTTTTTCCCAAACTATGTGGTTAAACTGGCGCGTATCAAAATGAACATGATCGATGTTGTCTTTGTGGCATGTCCATATCACCGGGATGTTTAGACCTTGGGCAAACCCTGCTTCATAGTACACGCCGCCACGTGGTTTATCTGGTTCAGATGTAAAATCAGCAACAACAAACCGGGAGCGACGTATTTCTGCAATGATTTCATCGTCGATTTTGTTGATAGTCTCTTTTTTGTTAATACAAAGAGGCCTGTACCCACTGTTTTCAATTGCGCGTTCAAATCCTTCTTCCTGATTTTTTTTCATACTTGGGTCAAACCACATAGCGATAAACCCTTGCGTTGAATCCGGGTTTGTACCATCCAATTCTGCGAGACGGGCATAGCCTGCGGGTTTGAGCATGAGTTCATAAAGCGTGGCATCTCCAACAGGGCTTGTTGGTTCTGGCGCATTTAAGGTGATCCAGTTTTGCTCATCACAATATTCCGCAAGTGTAATCACTTCTGTTGGTTTTTGTGACCCCGTCCAGGCCAATAATACAGCCATGGTTTCACCATAACCACCCGCCCCATGATTGCCGTACATTTGATCTGCCAAATTACGTCGCAGCTCAATCACTGACCCAATCAACTCAGTTTTCTTATTCAAATAACGAAGCAAATTATCTGCACGCTCATGAACAGATGATGGCTTTTCTTTTTTCACTTCATCCAAAATATAACTGGTTATTTCAGGTGTTGAGACACCAAGCCGCCGCTGTTTTACAAGCCATGAGGTGAGTAAGGTTTTTTCTTGTTCAGTAACGGTGGCTAATAAAGTATGCGCGCTTCCAGATATAAAATACTCACCTCCTGCACGGGAAGAATTCACGTTTTTTCCATCGCGACTACCGGTGGTTATTGTGGCCGGCGTTTCCCAAATTGGGCATTTGTGTTTATTGCTCATATCAGACTCTCTGCGTGCATACCTTTTAACAAGCTATAGTGCCTTATTTTCACTGAGGCAGCAATTTC
>NVVU01000111.1 GCA_002733485.1 Robiginitomaculum sp. | reverse complement strand
CTGGCCGATATTGATGTCGAGGCCGGCAGACAGGCCGCCGAAGACCTGGGTGCCGCCAATGGCAAGGCCCTGTTTGTTGATTGCAATGTTGCTGACCCGTTGTCGGTGCGCAATCTGTTTGCCGAAACGCGCTCGGCCTTTGGCCGGGTGGATGTGCTGGTCAATAATGCCGGTATGGTCCGCACCGGAAATATACTGGATCTTGGCATAGACGATTTTGATGCGGTGCTGGGGGTAAACCTGCGCGGCGCATTTTTGGTGGCCCGCGAGGCGGCCAGACAAATGGTTGCCCAGATTGCCGAAGCCGAAGGACGCGCCGGCGAGGCCCGCCGCCGCTATGCCATTATCAACATGTCCTCAGTCAATGCGGTGATGGCCATAGAAAACCAGATCGCCTATGTGGTTTCCAAGGGTGGCATGAACCAGATGACCAAAGCCATGGCATTGGCACTGGCCCCCCATGGCATTCGCGTGAATGCTATTGGGCCGGGCAGTATCAATACAGACGTTTTAAAAGCCGTGGCTGACAACCCCGAGGCGCGGCGAAAAATCATGAGCCGAACACCGCTGGGCCATATTGGCGATCCGGACGAAATCGCCGGGATCGCCAGTTTTCTGGCCAGCAAGGATGCCAGCTATATCACCGGTCAGTGCCTGTATGCCGACGGGGGCCGTCTGGCACTGAACTATACGGTAGACGTAGATTAGGCCTCTTCGGGCTTTTCCTTGAAGGCCCCGAAAACCGAGGCGGCATCGACCGGCTTGCTGGCCATTTGGCGCATTTTCTCGTCTTCATCTGCCACGGCTTTCTCAGCGGCCGCAGTTTCGGCAACGATTTCAGCGGCGGCGCGCAGGGTATCCAGATCTTCGCCGCGTTCCAGTGCCGCTTTTTCATCCATTTTGCGCTTTTTGGCACTCGCCTTGGCAACCACAGCATCCAGGTCAATCTGCCTGCACAAAGCCAGGCTAACCGGGTCAACAGGCTTGATATTGCTGCTGTTCCAGTGCTTGCGAGTGCGTACTGCCTCGATGGTGGTTTTGGTGGTGCCAATCAGTTTGCCGATCTGGGCGTCCGATACTTCGGGGTGATTACGGATCATCCAGGCAATGGCGTCCGGGCGTTCCTGACGGCGCGACAGCGGCGTATAGCGCGGGCCACGGCGTTTTTGAACCATCTTGTCGGCATGTTTGGGGGTGACCGCCTGCATGTCATAGCCGGGATCGGCCTCGGCCTTTTCAATTTCCCCACGGGTCAGTTGCCCTGCGCCAATGGGGTCCAGTCCACGCACCCCGGCGGCAACATCGCCATCGGCAATGCCTTTGACCTCAAGGGCGTGCAGGGCGCAAAACCGGGCAATCTGGTCAAAGCTCAGCGAGGTGTTGTCAATCAGCCAAACGGCGGTGGCCTTTGGCATCAGGATACTGGCCATAATTCTCTCTCCATAAAAAAGCCCGGCATAAAAAAGCCCGGCGCGCGAGGCGTCGGGCGGACGTCTTGCCGGCTTGATCTTCACTCTTAAAATCAAACCTGTTGTTACGGATATATAGTCGCCTTTTGCCACAAAGAAAACACCCCCCCATCAGGGAATCAGCAGCAACTTGCCTTTGTGCACACCCGATTCGAGACAGGCATGCGCTTTAGCCGCCTCACATAGCGCAAATGTACGATCAATGACCGGGGCAAACTTACCAGCCGCCAACCAGGCCCAAACGTGCTTTTCGACCTCGCGGCAGAGTTTAGCCTTGGCCGAAAGGTCCAGCGGGCGCAGGGTGGAGCCCATAATATGCAGGTGTTTTTGCAAAACCGGTATCAGGTTAATCTTCGCCTCATAACCGCCCAGAAAGGCAATCAGAGCCAACCGGCCACCGGAGTTCAGCACGGCAATATTACCGTCCAGAAACTCGCCGCCCACCATGTCCAGCACCACATCAACGCCGCCCGCCTCGCGAGCAATGGCGGCAAAGTCCTGTTTTTGTGTATTGATGACCATATCGGCCCCCAGCGCCTTGCCAAAGGCACATTTATCATCATTGCGCGCCGTGGCGATGACCCGGGCACCATGGGCCTTTGCCATTTGAATGGCGGTTGAGCCAATGCCGCTGGTGGCACCGTGCACCAGCAAGGTTTCTCCGGGGCGCAGCCCCGCCTTGACAAATACATTCTGCCAGACGGTCAGCACGGTTTCTGGCAAAGCGGCCGCATCGCGCAAAGAGATGCCCTTGGGAGCGATCATCACGCTGCCCGCATCGACCAGCACAAACTCTGCATAACCACCGCCGTGGGTAAGCGCACAAACTGCATCGCCAATAGCCCAGCGCTCAACGCCCGGCCCGCGCGCATGGACATGGCCTGAGACCTCAAGGCCCAATCCCGGATTGGCGCCCGGCGGCGGCGGGTAGAGACCAACACGTTGCAACACATCGGGGCGGTTTACCCCGGCGGCCAGCACCTTGATCAACACCTGGTTTTCGCCGGGTACGGGTGTGGGGACTTCCTGGCATTTCAGCACATCGGCATCGCCGGGCTGGTCAAATATAATCGCTCGCATGGAGGCCTCGTTTGGGTGGACTGGCGCAAAACCGCACCGCACGCTAAAATAGGCTGTAATTGTGGGAGCAGGCAATGTTTGATGAGGAAAAACCAAAGCCAAAAGGTGAGATTATACTGGGCGGTGACCTGTATGATTTTTCCGTCGAAGAGCTATCGGAACGCGTTTTGGCACTRSARRYRGARATCAAGCGRGTRGARCGKGCYCGYGMAGAAAAACGCMARGGKCTGGACGCSGCKGCGGCKATCTTTGGAAAATCTTAGGGTCTGTGACCGTTAATTCCCTATGATTCGGTTTTGGCAAGGAATAACATCAATGCAGGCGGGCATGACCAGAAACRGCAAGACCTTTGCATTGAAACGCCTGGATACCGCCATTGTGATGCGAGATGAGACATGAGTGAAGATATTTTTGCCGTCCATTTAGGCGATTTCGCCGCCTCGGAACTGTTCAAGCGCACATTTCGCGAAGGCATGGATCTGGTCGAGGAAACCGCCGCCTATCTGGATGGGCCGGGCCGCGAAGAATCCCGCGCYTTGCCWCGCTCTGGCGCTTTGGCCTATGCCGGAGAAAGCATGCGCCTGACCACCCGCCTGATGCAGGTGGCGTCATGGCTGCTGGTGCAACGGGCCGTCAAAGAAAATGAAATGAGCGCCGCCGACGCCCGCGCCGACAAATATCGCATTAACGAAGTGCACCTTAGCAAAAGCCTGGCCGGCACACAGGAACTTCCCGCCGCCTTGCAGGATCTGATCATCCGCGCCGGGCGTATATACGAGCGCACCCGCCGCCTGGACGAGAAACTTTATGGGGACGCGCAGGAAAACACCGGCGCCCGCGCCGTTTCAGATCAGATGAGTCGCCTGAATGCCGCCTTTGGCGGACGGGTCTAAAATCAATACCCCAAACGCAAAACAGGCCGCCAAGGCGACCTGAATGCAAACCATCTGCAAAGCAATCTGTCTTACTTGACGAAGCCAGCAAACTTGTTCTTAAAGCGGCTGAGACGACCACCACGGTCTGTCAGGTGCTGATTGCCGCCAGTCCATGCCGGGTGCGTCTTTGTATCAATGTCCAGATTAATGGTTGCACCCTCTTCGCCGTAGGTCGAACGGGTCTGATAGGTGGTGCCATCAGTCATGACAACATTGATCATGTGATAATCAGGGTGTGTATCTTTTTTCATCGACTTTGTCCGTAAAATCTGGCGTCACAGGCGCAAATGCGCCCGCAAGAAGCGCGGCTTATACCCCCAAGCCCCCATAAGGGCAAGCGCGATTGACTGCAAAATGCGGGCGGGAAAAGAATTTTTGTCCAATACCCGCCTGCCCGCTTTATCGATGCAAACCCCATGTGTCACCCCGGCCCTCGCGCCGGGGTCTATAGAGCAGGTGAGGCGTTCATAAGACAGGGGGGGCCTCGGCGTCACACCGGCGTAAGGCCGGTATCCAGAACGGCATTTCATCCTCTATAATTTATGCATTGTGGTGCAGCCCTATGGACCCGGGACTAAATCCGGGGTGACACGGGTTTTGGGACGGCGGGCATATTTAAGTGTATAGAGCCACCACGATGGTTGCAGATACTGTCAGCGTAATTCGTAATTACACGTAATTTTAAGGGGGAGGCAACATGCGCTATTTTAAGGAAATTCTCGTCTCGATTGCCGCGTCTATCGCTTTGTTTGCGGCTTCGGGTGTGCCGGCAAATGCACAGTCCGAAGAGCCAAAGGCTGTGAACATCGGTTTTGTCTTATATTCCAAGAGCAGGACTCCTGGGACACTGACTGCCAGATGGAACTACGCAAATCGTTATTTTGGCCCGGGCTTGGCTACCGGCGGACCGGATAGCGGTTTCGCTGGTAATTATCATGTCCGCTATTTTTACGAGAATGGAAAATTTTCGGATGAGTATGATTTGAAAGTGGCGCAGAATGGCAGTTTTTTTGATGTGACTTGGCTGGTCGACGGTGTGGTTAAGGCGCGTGGCGTGGGAATGCTCGTAGAAGAGGGCGCTGCTCTAGCCGTCGGTTGGCGTAGGGTTGATGACTAGGCTACGATCCAGAGTTCCAACCAAAAGCAGAAATTGAACCGATCAATCATAGATGTCGAGTTCGTGCTCAAAGAAGCCATTGTTTCACTCGGAACTACGGTGATGGTATGGGTAGTATAACGGTGTATTATAGTGGCAGTAACCGTTATTTACTGATTTACCGGTAGTTTACCCTAATTTCATTTAGTAAACTGTCACCGTGATGAAAAGGCTATGGAGCAAAAAATGAAAATTTTACGCCTGTTATTAGTGGTTGTTTTTATTTTTTTAAGTTCACTAGTTTCTTCTGCTCAAAGTCAGAATTTTTTCCCGATAAAGTACCCTGCTTATCAAGTGCTAGCAGAAGCAACTGGTTTTGTAGTAGGACAACGCTATAGCCTTGAGAAAATAACCAAAAAATATCCTGATTTATCTTACCTTGCAAAAATAGCTTCCACGCGTTTCGATTTATCATTTGGAAATGCTGAGAAGGAAATATCTTATGAGCTACAGAACCATTTTAACGTAAATTACAAAGGCCTAATCGATCACTTAAGGACCCAGTTTGCAGAAAATTTAGATTTGCAAAATTTATCTCACGAAGAGGCAGTAAATTTTATTACAGAAGTTGAGTCACGCTCAAAGGGCAATATACAAAATTCTATTTTGCAAACGCTGCTCCAATATCAGTATAAGCAAAATCCGGGGGAGGAATTCGCACGTAATTACATTCATACATATAAAACCAAGGGACACCCGAAGGCTAAAGGTTTAGAGTTATCTATTAATTATCCCGTTAGTTGGTCAGCAGATGAAGGGCTTAGACCTCACGTAGTTCAAAAATTTATAAGTGAAAATGGCAAGGGATTAGAAATGTTTTTAATAATGGTAAAAAACTTACCATTACCTCAAGATTCCATATTTGATAAAAAATACCTAGATGAATTTTTTACGGTTTCAACTCTCAAGGCCATGGTTCCATCAAACGCAACATTTATTTCTGCAAAACCGATAACTCTTGATGCGCAAAAAGCTGGTGTATTAGGGTCCAGACTCATTCAAATCCAGTAGCAGATCAGGGCGGCAAGGCATAATGCGGCCATAAAGTTGGTGGCGTTTTTGTCGTAGCGAGTGGCGATA
>NVVU01000015.1 GCA_002733485.1 Robiginitomaculum sp. | reverse complement strand
CCAGTGCTCGTGCTAGATGAACCCACTGCCGGTGTTGACATTGATTTACGCCGCCAGCTTTGGGACTATGTGCGCGAATTGCACAGGCGTGGCACCACCATCATCCTGACCACCCATTATCTGGAAGAAGCACAGGAATTGTGCGACCAGATCGCCATCGTCAATCATGGCGAGGTGGTGGCGTGCGAACGCAAAGACGATCTCTTAAAACGCCTTGACCATAAAACGCTGGTGATTGATCCGGTAGAGCCCTTGCAAAGCGTGCCAAAAAACCTTGCCGCCTATGATACTGTATTGCGTGAAGATGGTCGATTGGCCATCACCTATCAGTTTGGCCGCCAATCGGTTGCCGAACTGATCGAACAGGTCCGCACCGCCAATATCCGCATCAATGATCTGCAAACGGTCGAGCCGGACCTTGAGGATGTATTTCTGGCCCTGACCAAAGACAAACCACAGCACCCAAGCCCCACAGCGAAAAGCGCTTGAGGTCAGAGGCACGGCGCGCTACACCACGCCAACAAATGCGCACATGCGCCGCATATCAGCACCCGTAGCTCAGCTGGATAGAGCGCTGCCCTCCGAAGGCAGAGGTCGTGAGTTCGAATCTCGCCGGGTGCACCAATCTCTACCCAGACACGGAAACTTCGAACACTTTCTTACGCTAAATTCGAACTTTCCGGAATGTCAGCGACAGGCGGCTCGATACGGGTCGCGCTTTCGCCTGTTTAAATTCGTGAGAGAAATAAACTCTAATCCTGCTCGACTTTATCATTACGGATTACGGCAGGATTACGAGATTACGGAGATTACGGTGAGATTACGGTGGATTACGGTGACAGTAACCGGATTACGGTGGATTACGGTGGTGGATTACGGTGACAGTAACCGAAACTATTGGATTACGGTGACAGTAACCGAAACTATTGTGTTATGTCAGCATACAGATTACGGTGACAGTAACCGAAACTATTGTGTTATGTCAGCATACAGGGCAAGGGTAGGGCATGGCCAGACTTGCACGTATTGTTGTTCCGGGATTGCCCCATCATGTGACCCAGCGGGGCAATCGGCGCGAGCAGGTTTTTTTTGGCGACGACGATTACACCGCCTATCTCGATATGTTACGCTTGGCCACGCAAAAATCAAAAAGTGAGGTCTGGGCATGGTGCCTCATGCCAAATCATGTTCACTTGATTATTACCCCCTCTCATGAGGGCGGATTGCGCGCGTGTGTGGCCAACGCTCATAGACGGTATGCAGCACGGATCAACGCCCGCAACCATTGGACCGGGCATCTCTGGCAGGGGCGTTTTGGCTCGGTGGTGATGGACGAAGCACACCTTTACAACGCGTTTGCCTATGTCAGTCTCAACCCTGTTCGGGCAGGGCTGGTAAAGCGGGCACAGGACTGGAAATGGTCGAGTGTGCGGGCGCATTTAGAAGGTATTGATGACGGCCTCACAACAAAAGCCCCCCTGCTTGAGCGTATAGATGATTTTGCAAACTATCTGAAGCGCACCCCTGCAGATGACGATTTTGAGGCCTTGCGGCGAAGTGAAATCATCGGACGACCGATTGGCAGTGACCGTTTTCTAAAATCCTTAGAAGAAAAACTCTCCCGCCCCCTCCGACGCAAAAAAAGAGGCCCACAAAAGAAATAGTTTCGGTTACTGTCACTATAATACACTGTAATAGCTAAGCGCACCATTTTTTCTTTCCTATCGCTATGCTGGTGCTCACTGTATTCGCACAGGTTGGTTTGCAGACTGCTCATCATGTATAATAAAGCCCATGAGAGGATAAGACGATGAGCAGTATTGAGGCCTATGATGATCGGGAACGTATTAAAAAATACGATGCCGATATGGAGGTCATGCACCCCAACCGTGGCAAAATGGCAGAGGTGGCGCTGGATTTTCTGGCAGCGTTCAAAGAGGCACCTTCGCAGGTATTGGACCTGGGTTGCGGTAGCGGGTTTGTAGCCGAGCGCTTGCTTGACCGGTTCGCAAACGTTCAGATCAATTGTCTGGACGGCGCTCAGAATATTCTGGATCTGGCAGCCATGCGCCTTAAAAGTCATGCGGATCATCTTACTTATACCTGTTCAGACTTTCGCACGCTGAATACGCTGCCCCTTAAAGAGAAAAGTTTTGATGCGGTGATGTCGTCTTATGCGCTGCATCATTTATCCGCCGATGAGAAAGTGCAGGTCCTGCGAGACTGTCTGGATCTGTTAAAACCGGGCGGGTTCTTTTTGAATGCGGATCTGATCAAGAATCCATCACCAGCCTTTGAATGCTGCATTCAGGATTTGCGCGTAAAAGGCATTTTGCAACGCGCCGCACCGGATGATGATCGCTTTGCCTCCAAAGAGGGCACCCAAGCCTATTTAACCAAAATGGAAAGTGCCGAAGGGGATCAACCCCTGGATATTGAAGAAGATCTGGCGCTGTTTCGCCGGGCCGGGTTTTTCCCGGTGTCGGTGTTGTGGCTGGAATATCGCGAGGCGGTGATCTGTGCGCAAAAGCCAGCCCTTCAGGATTAACGCAGGAAATTCAAAAGCGATAAATTGCTCAAAAGAGAAAAGGTTCGTGCTGAGGCCTCAACTGCGGTTTGGGCCTGGGAAAGTCGGGTAGCGGCCTCTGCCAGATCGGCATCTTCAATATTGCCAACCACCTGTTTCAGGATCAGCTTTTGATCTTCGGCGCGTCTCTGGGCATTTTCCACACGGGTTTGCAGCAGCCCGTTTTTCCCGACAATGGTGTTCAAGCCATCGGCGGCGCTGGTAATGCTGGCCAGCGTACTTTCCAGAAAAGTTTTCTGGGCGAGGGTCAGGGTGGCGCCGAAGGGGCCGGAGGCGCCGTCGTTAAAATCCTTGATGGATTTGATCACTGTCAAAAGACCAGTGCCCACATCATCGGCCAGAAAACCAATTTCAACAGGGTTGCCTTCATCTACACGCACGGCGGCCTTGACCCTGGTATTATCGAAAATGCCTGCAATGGTGGGGGCCGCCCCCAGATCATTCAGGGTTTTGATATTGACTGGCGGCGTATCCACGCGGCTGCCGCCAAAAAGCGAACGTCCCGCATAGGTCTGGTTAAGTCCGTTTAAGGCGCGCCCAAAGACGGATTTTAATTGCTCAATCAGGGTAATGCCGGAATTAAGCGCAATGGCATCGATAACGGCTTTGCGCAAATCATCGGCCGAGCCCGCAACTTCATTTAAGGCCAGGTCCTGCGTTGCCAGGCGCCCGCTGATCTCCTTGCCGGCCTGAATATACCCTTCGGTCCGTGTCGCCAGGGCATGGGTGGCGCTTAACGTGCCCAATTGCGGGGCCAGCCCTTTCAGATCGCTGGCCTGCTTGCCGCTGGACACCTGTTTTTGCGCTATCAGCAAATCGTTCTGATTGCGCAATAACTCAAACAGGGCAACCTGATTGGAAACATTGGTGGCAATACGGGGCATGGGGCGGTGTCCTTACGTTAAAACGCTAAACTATTGAAAGCAATGTGTCGGTAAGTTCTTTGGCTGCCTGGATAAGGCGCGCCGAAGCGTTATAGGATTGCTGGAACTGGGTCATCAAAGCCAGCTCTTCATCAATATTGACGCCTTGTTTGTTGGCCAGTCTTTGTTCCGCTTCGCTGCGCAAGGCAATGGCGGCATCGGATTGGCGCAAAGCGCGGGAAGCGCGGCTGCCTACATCGGTGGCAAAACGACCTGAAAAGTCACTTAACGAACTGGAGACCCCGGATAATGAACCGGCGCTTTGGAAAATGCGGTTTTGTTCAAGTGCACGGGCAATGGCTTCGCCGCCGCGCCCATCTCCGATACCTAATATAATGTCACCGATTGCGGTGGTGGGGGTCAGTTCCAATTTTGCCAGTGCCAACAGATCTGGATTGGAGGCAATGTCGCTGCGCACCGCAAAGACTGATGCCCGCGCGCCCAGTACCCCCTCGCCGAGGCCGAAAATTTGCGTAAAGGACAGGCCGGTGGTACCGCGTGCGGTGGAATCGGCGGTGGGTTCCACACTATAATTTTCAGCCCCAATCGTCGGGGTCTGCACCAGCCGCCCGGCCGTATCCAGCGAGAAGGTGACAAAGCGTCCAACCCCCGTTGTGGTATTATTCAGAGCGGCCAGGTAATCATTAATGCTGGCACCCGCAACTGGCACATTAATGGTGGTCGCGGTGCGTCCATCCGGGCCAGTGATATTAAAGCTGATCGAGCCACCACCGGCAAATCCATGGGCGTCGGTGCCGCTGAGCCCAGTTTCAAACTGGGTAGGCAGAGCGCTGGTGATCAGCGCGTTCAGCCCAAAAAAACTGGCAAATCCGCGTCCGGCTCTATCCGATGGGGTGGTGGCATCCTGAACCAGCGAAACCCCATTGGTGCCAGTGGCACTAAGGCTCAGTTTGCCATTGTTAAAACTGGCACTGCCCAGCCCACCAAGGGCCGTGTTCAAAGCCGTGGTGATGCCGCCTATGGTTGCCCCAAAGGCGCTCGGCGCACCGCCATCCACGCTCAGGGTGCCAGCACCAAAATCGATATCAACCCGGCGAACCAGGCCCCCGGCTGTATCGGTTAGCGCCAGGCTTGTTTTACCGGTAAAGTTCAGGGTATCGGCGCTGAGCAGCCCGGTATTGCGCCCTTGCAGGGTCGAAGGGGCCGGTACGGCGCTGGCATTGGTGTGGGCGGCGTTCAGTGCGTCCGCTGCTCCGGCGGCAAATTCCGCCAGTTCCAGCATCAGTGCCGGCAGCTCGCGATCACGCATGTCCAGATAGCCGCGTATGGTTCCGCTCTTGAAATGGGATTGCAGTTCGATCACATTGCCAGAAGGCGAACGCCCCTGAATGGGGGCAAAGGTTTGCCCCAGATTGCCCGGTCCCGCCCCCGGCCCTTCAATGGTCAGGGGAAACTGGCCCAGTAATAAAATGCCATCAGAGGTTCGCAAAACCGCGCTGCCGCCAGCGGTGCGATCAACTTTGATATCAATCAGGGATGATAATTCTGTGATCAGGGCATCCTGGCGGTTTTCCGCGCCTGTAGCATCTCCCTGAATGCGCCCCCGGGTGATATCGCCGTTCAGATCGCTGATTTCTGTGATCAGCACATTGGCGCGCTCTATGCTGAAGCCGATCTGGCGCTGGGCTTCGCTGCGCGCTGTCAGTAATTCACCCTGCAGGCGGGTAAATTCGTCAAACAGGAACTGCACATCAGAAACTGCGGTCAGGCGGCGCACCCCGGAGGCCGGGTCCAGCGCCGCTGAACCGATTTCCGCAAAGGCGCTGTTCAGGCGCGCAAACAAAGACCCAGGGTCATCCAGGGTTCCAAATTGCGCCTGCACCCGATCCAGCAGGCCAGATCTGGCCTCACCCGCCGCCGCATCCCCATTGGCGCTGAGCGAAGTGGCAAATAAAAACCGGTCGGTAATGCGTGTCAGGCTGGCAGCATCAACTCCAAGGCCGGCCCCAACCACATTGCGTGAGGTAATGTTGGCCTGTGTACGTGCATATGCCGGGGTGTTTACATTACTGATATTGGTAGCGGTGGAACGCAAGGCCAGCTGTGAGGCGTTTAAGCCAGAAAGTGCATTTCCAAGAATTGAATTAATAGACATTATCTATACCGTACCGGCAGGACTTGCCGCCCTCAGGGCTATTTTTTCCGACATTACTGGTCATTTTCGCGCAATGAATGCATTTGTGAAATTCCTGTAAGCCTTTGCTTTAATACTTTTATTTTGTTTTTCATGTGTGCAATCCAGAATCTGTGCGGATTAACCATAATTCTGTTAACGCAAGGGCCGGGCCAACTGGTACCTGGCAGTCAGGCTGCACTGCCACCTGGTGCAAATGATCCCGGCAAATATGCGCAACTGGGCAGAAAACGCCCGGTTTGACGGGAGTGAAGGTTTCACTAAAATCTTATAAGATATTGAAAATATGCATAAATTTATGAATCAACCAAGTTGGCCCGGCTTTTGCTGTGTTTATGGACACAGCGCGCACAGCAAACGCGATAAAGGCGAATTGAATGAGTATGGATTTGAGTGTTTTGACGATAGCAAGCGGTAACGGTGTAAAAGCCGGTACGGCTTCTTCTGTTAGCGGCAAAGCAGTYTTGCCACAGAATGCCGGTAAAAATTCCGCCTTTGCCCAGTTCTTAAACGCCAATGTGCAATCGGATGYACAGGGTAAAACTGCGGGTAAAGAGGGGGCTGGTAATTTCCTTTTGCAAAACCTGGGAAAAAAAACTGCATTGGATGCACAGGGGCTGCAAAATGATTTAGCGGGCGCTCTTAAGGTCTCCAAGGTTGATGATGAGGGTGCAGATGCTCTGGTCGGTGCGGCCATTACTCTATCAAACCCGACGGATTTCGCAGTAAATACCAAAACCCAGACCGGCAAAGCCAAGCCGTCGCCATTATCATCGCTTATCCTAAATACAAACGGAGCGGAGAGAAAGGCGGGTGAACAAAAYGCCCAGCYAAATCCCGGCCAGATCAGGCGGTCTGTAGTGGGGGGTGGTGCTGGCGGTTCTTCACAATTGGACAAAGCACCGGCAATTACTGCTGGCCCGGTAGTTGCCGAATTGAAGACCAAGGGAGTCATCGCCCCACAGCCTTCAACATCACCAGCCATTCAGAGCGGGCCTATTGTGGCTGGGCAGGATCCGAAAACCATAACCATCCCCCAACCGGCCACCGCGCCAGCAATTGAGGCCGGACCTGTGGTCGCCGGGTTGGATCCTAAAAGCATAACGCCCCCACAGCCTTCAACATCGCCGGCCATTCAAAATGGACCTGTTGTGGCAGAGCTGGACCCTAAAAACATTACTACGCCTGTGCTATCCAGGACACCCGTTGTTCAGAACGGCCCTGTGGTTGCCGGATTGGGTCAAAAAGAGGTAACCGCGCCGCGAAAATCAGGCGCACCGGCAATAAAAGCCGGGCCGGTGATTGCGGAACTGACAGCAAACAAGAATACCGGAACACAGCTTTCTGGCCTTATGCAGGGTTTGGTCTCACCAGAAGAATTGCAACAAAAGGCCACGCGAACACGCGGTTCAGGAAACGCATCCTCTAAAGTAGCAATTGCAAAGGGAGGCCAGGCACGGGCTGGGGGCAAGTCTGGCGCGGGAAATGCGGCTGCTCAGGCAGCTAATCCGGGCAATCCCTCCACCGGTACGGCCCCGTTCAACAGTTCAAATGCGGTTTTGGCTCAGGCCACCTTGAACCAGGCCCTTAATTCTCAAGAGAGAGACGTCGCGGGATCGTCTTTCCTAAAAGGGGCGCCATCCAGTTTTGCAGGCATAACAGATGCGGGACTGGACGGCCGAACCGTGCTGGCGGGTACGCAAACTGATCAGTTACTTAAACCCACACAGACACATGATATTGCCCAAAAGGGCGCAAGCTTGTCACAGCATAATAGCCCACGTCTTGATCAGGCCAGCCTCGCCGGTTTTGCAGCCAGCATGGCTCAACGGGTTCAGGGCGGCGGAACGCGGTTTGAAATTCGTCTGGACCCGGCGGCACTCGGAAAAATCCAGGTCAAACTTGAAGTCAGCGCTGATAATCGGGTGGAAGCGGTGCTGAGCACCCATCGTCCTGAGGTGCTGGCGGACCTGCAACGTGGGGCCGATGCTCTGCGCCGTGCGCTCAGTGACATGGGGTTTGAGCTGGGCTCTGGCGGGCTGAGCTTTTCTCTGGAGCAAGAAACCGGCGGGTTTGAAACGGATCAGGACAGCACGCCTGGCCTGATGGGTGTGGAAGGTGCAGAGCCGGATGAGAGTTTGGATCCGCACTCTGCCATTCTTGCACAGAGTGATCGTGGATATGGCTTGACGCGCGTCTTTGACGGCCGTGTCGACGTGAAATTATAGGGTGAAATTATGCCAGTTCTGAATGGCCTTGGGTTAAATACTGCGGTGTCAAATACACAGACGGCCACCGCTGGCCTTGCGGATAATTTTGACACGTTTCTTATCTTGCTGACCGAGCAGTTGAAAAACCAGGATCCGCTCAGTCCACTGGATTCTACGCAATTTGTTGACCAACTGGTGCAGTTTTCCGGGGTAGAGCAACAGATTAGTCAAAATAAAAACCTGGAATCCCTGATCACTCTTAATGCCGCCAACTCGGCCACTTCGGCGGTTGGGTTTATCGGCAAGGAAGTTGATGTACTGGGCTCCACAGCGCCATTTGCCAACGGCAATGCCCAATGGAGTTATTCAACCCAGTCTGATGCCGCCTCGGTGAGTATTTTGGTCAAGGATGCCAATGGCAAGGTGGTTTTCAAGGCCGATGGCAATACCAGCACCGGCAACCACGCCTTTAACTGGGATGGCCGGGATAATGTCGGCACGCTTCTGGCGGATGGAAATTATGACCTTGAAGTGAGTGCACTGGATAATGATGGCAATCTGGTTTCCACCTCGGTTACGACCACACGGGTCATCACGGGTGCAGATTTCTCTGGCTCTGAACCCGCGCTGCTGGTGGGCAATGATCGGATTTCCTTTGCCAGCATACTGGCGGTACGGGACCGCACAACACCCGCAATATAATGAAACGGGGGTCCAGAATGGTGACCCTTTCTTTGAAGCAGAAGCTCCTCAATAAAAAATGAGTGAAAAATCAACAGGAGTTTATAATGTCACTTAATACAGCACTGACTATTGGCGTTGCCGGGTTGCGGGCGAATTCGTCTGCCTTAAGCGGTATTTCCAATAATATCGCCAACATCAATACGATTGGATACAAGCGAACACGCTCAGATTTTTCATCCCTGGTCACCTCTTCATCCAACATTAGTGCCCTGGACGCCGGGGCAGGGGTTTCGGCCGGCGCTCAACGCCTTATTGCTGAACAGGGCCAATTACAGTCCTCCAGCTCCTCAACTGATCTGGGCATTGCCGGGTCAGGTTTTTTCGTTGTGGGCACCGCAACGCAAAATGGTGCCACTAATGATGCCTTGCGCTTTACGCGCGCCGGTGGCTTCGCACCCGATGAGAAGGGCTTCTTGCGCAATGCGGCCGGTTATTATTTACGCGGTTGGGCGGCGCAGCCTAATGGCAATTTTGTTACCAATGCTTCTGATATCACCGCCCTTTCCACGGTTAATATTGCCTCGATCAGCGGGGCGGCCAAAGCCACCAGCAGTGTGCAGGTCAATGGCAATCTAAAAGCCAGTCAGGTCATTTCCGCCGCTGAGGCAACCTATGCTTCAGCGACGACGGCAACCAATATGGCTTCGGGGGCGGTGACCCCGGACTTTGTGCGCACGGTGCAGGTCTTTGACAGCCAGGGCGGTGTACACAATATCAACCTTGCCTTTCTTAAAAGCAGCGCCGCCGCCAATACCTGGCACGTAGAGGTTTACGCCAGTCCGGCCAGTGATGTTACCGTTGGTGCGCCGCTGATTGATGGCCAGCTCGCCGTGGGCAATGTGGTTTTTGACGCCAACGGCCAGTTTGATGCGGTCAACTCTATGTCGCTGAACCTGGCCTTTGGGGCCTCCTCGGCAGGGGCACCGGGGGTCAGTGCGTTTAACTGGGCCAGCAGCCTGGGCATTGCCGCACAGGCCATCAATGTTAATCTGGGCAGTGCCGGGGCTTCAGGCGGCATGACCCAGTTTGATTCCAATTCGGTTCTGGACTCCTCGATTGTTGATGGTGCCATTTTTGGCAGTCTGACCGGGGTTGATGTCGATGATCAGGGATTTGTCACCGCCAGTTTCTCAAATGGCGTCATTCAGAAAATTTACCAGATACCATTGGCGACCTTCGTCAATCCCAATGGCTTGAACGCCGAGGATGGTGACGCCTTTAGCCTGGCCATTAATTCTGGATCGCTAAATCTGAAAGCGGCCGGTGACGGGGTTGGCAAAATTGCCTCCAAAACCCTGGAGGGTTCCAATGTGGACCTGGCCAAAGAGTTTACCAACCTGATTACAGTACAGCGGGCGTATTCGGCATCGTCCAAAATCATCACCACTGCAGACCAGATGCTCGACGAGCTGATCAGGATCAAACGATAAGCCGTTAAGTCCCCTTCGGCACTGAACCGGAGGGGATTTAATTAAAATTGGACAGGGTTTTTTTTGGAGGAATTCACCAGCTTCATTTGCCGGATATTTAACTTTTTCTCTTAGGGTCACACCCAGAGACAGCAAATGTCCGATAAACAAGTATGGGAACGGGTGATATGGGTTACGCACGAAAAGCACGAGAAACATTGGTTATTGGACCAGACGGCAGTCCGCTGACATTGGCAGACTTGCCACAGCCGGAAACCCGGCGCTGGGTCATCCGGCGAAAGGCAGAAGTGGTTGCCGCCGTTCGGGGAGGGTTATTGACCCTGGAAGATGCCTGCAACCGTTACCGCCTAACGGTGGAGGAATTTCTGGGCTGGCAGCAAATGATCGACCGTCATGGTCTGGCCGGGCTGCGAACCACCAAGGTGCAGCAGTACCGATAGTTTCGGCAAAATATCAAAAATGAGGGACCCAATCCCTCAATAAATCAAAAAAAGAGCCCGAAGTTTACCTTCTGGCTCTTTTTTTATGCATTTTCATGCCTCTGTGTCCGTTTCATTAAGTATACGTTTACGACGTAGTGGGAAATTCCTGCCTAGTGGAGTGCGCAAGCGCGCGTTTAGGTAGGGAAAATTCGTGAACGGTTTACTCAATACGCTCAATCAGTTTGGTCCGGTACGACTGATCATCATTATGGGAGTCACTATTGGTGTCACGTTGGCGCTGATGACGATGAGCTTTCGTATTGGCTCCGCCGATAAAACCTTGCTGTATTCCGGGCTGGAACTGAAAGAAGCTCAGGAGATCAGCGCCCGCCTGGACCAGATGGGGGTTTCCTATTCCATAGGGGCCGGTGGCTCTACTATTCTGGTGCCCCGCAAAAAAGTGGATACGGTGCGTATGGCGCTGGCCGGGGAAAACCTGCCCAGCAGCGGCTCTATGGGTTATGAAATTTTCGACAAGGCCAGTGCCATGGGGCAAACGAGCTTTGCCCAGAACATGGCGCAATTGCGCGCCCTGCAGGGCGAGCTGGAACGCACCATCACGTCTCTGAACGGGGTCAGCGCCGCTCGGGTACTGTTGGTAATGCCAAAACGCCGCCTGTTTGAACGTGATGCGCAACAGGCAAAGGCGTCAGTGGTGATTCGCCTGCAATCCAACATTATCGGCGTTACGCAGACCCAGGCTATCCGTCAATTGGTGGCCAGTGCTGTGCCGGGACTAAAGGCCGGTGCCGTTACCGTTGCCGATGAAGCCGGGCGAGTGCTGGCGCGTCAGGATGAAGAAGGCCATGAAGGGGTGGCCTCTGCCGGCCAGCGCAGCATGGTCGAGATGATGCTATCCAGGAAAATCACCAGCATGCTGGTGCCGATTACCGGTCCGGACGGGGTTCAGGTTCAAATCAGTGCCGATCTTAATCTGGACAGGGTAACTGAGCGTTCAACCATCTATGATCCGGATAACCGAGTGGTTATCTCCAGTGATAGCAGTGAAGAAAGCTCCGACGAAACAGAAGCCAAAACCAGTGCTGCCGTCAGCGTCGGGGCCAATGTTCCCAATAAAGATGATTCAAGTGGCAGTAATGGGGGTAAATCCAATGCCATCAGTTCCCGCACTAATGAAATCCTGAACTATGGCAATTCAAAAACGGAACGTACCATTGTGCGTTCTTCGGGCGCAATTAAACGGCTTTCCGTGGCCGTGGTTGTGGATGGAATTTTGGCCAAAGATGATGCCGGCGTGGAGATCTATAACCCCCGCACACCTGCGCAAATGAGCCAGATCGAGGGATTGGTTAAAACTGCCATTGGCTTTGATGCGGCGCGCGGCGACACGGTCACCGTATCCAATGTGCGCTTTTCACGGCCAGCGCCACTGGGGGATGTGGCGCCGCCAGGAATGTTTGCATTCAGCAAGGACGACATCATGCGTGCGATTGAACTGCTTATTCTGGCGGTCGTCTCCATTGCCATGATGATCTTCATCGTTCGGCCTTTATTATCCGGAATTGTCGCTGGCGGCGCAGTGGGGGGCATGCCCTTGCTGGCCAATGCTGGCGGTACGCCGGCGCTGACGGGCCCTGATGGTGCGGCGGCCCCGCCCATTCCGTCGGGTGGCCAGGGCTCTGGCGTTCAGGGTGCCTTGCCGCCACCACAGCAAAGCTCGGAGTTGGAAGATACCATTGATGTGGCCAAAATTCAGGGGCAGGTAAAAGCCTCTTCGGTCAACAAGGTTGCCGAAATTGTAGATTCGCATCCGGAGGAATCAATTTCGATCCTTCGCACCTGGCTGCACGAGGCATAAGACATGGCAGGACCTGCAACCAATCGCGCCGTAGTTGACGATGTGACGCGCCTGTCGGGCGCGGACAAGGCCGCCATTATTTTATTAGCCCTGGGGGAAGAGCATCACAAATTGTGGGAATTGATGGACGATGAGGAGATTAAGGAAATTTCCCAATCCATGTCCAATCTGGGTAATGTAACGTCCTCGGCAGTGGAAAAACTGATTGTCGAATTTGTCAGCCAGATGTCCTCTACCGGCTCGATTATGGGTTCTTATGACGCCACCCAACGCCTTTTGGCTAGCTTTATGCCCGAAGACAAAGTCGAAAACGTCATGGAGGAAATCCGTGGACCGGCCGGGCGGACCATGTGGGACAAGCTGGGCAATGTGAATGAAGGCGTACTAGCCAATTATCTGAAAAATGAATATCCGCAGACCGTGGCGGTGGTGCTGTCCAAGGTCAAGGCCGACCATGCTGCCCGGGTGCTCAGCGCTCTGCCGGAAGACTTTTCCATGGAAGTGGTAATGCGCATGTTGCGCATGGAACCGGTACAAAAAGAGATTATGGACGAGATTGAGGCCACCTTGCGCCGTGAGTTTATGTCCAATCTGGCCCGGACCAACAAGCGCGACAGCCATGAAATGATGGCAGATATATTTAATAATTTTGACCGCCAGACCGAAAACCGTTTTCTGGCCTCTCTGGAAGAGCGCAACCGCGATGCATCCGAGCAGATCCGTTCCCTGATGTTTGTGTACGAGGATTTGCAGAAGCTCGATCCGGGCGGTGCGCAAACGCTGCTGCGAGCGGTGGAGAAAGATCAACTGGCGCTGGCAATGAAAGGGGCATCCGAGGCGTTGCGCGATTTATTTTTCTCAAACATGTCGGAAAGGGCCGCCAAAATTTTACGTGAGGATATGGAGGCCATGGGGCCGGTGCGTCTCAAGGATGTTGAAGGTGCCCAGCAGATGATGGTCAATCTGGCCAAGGACCTGGCGGCCAAGGGTGAAATTCTGCTGGCCGATGGCGGCGCAGACGATGAGTTGGTTTATTAAAATGAATACAGGTAACGCAACCAAATATGCCTTTGAAACGGAATTTGCCGCCGATGGTACGRTCTTGCRTGACAGTAAGGGGTGGCGGCTAAGTTATACCAGCGAAGAAGTGCAAATAGAGCGTGATAAGGCCTATGCCGAAGGTCAGCGCGATGCGCTGGTCAAGGCTGAGCAAGCTTCGACTTCGCTTTTGAAAGCGCTAAACGATCATAGTACAAAAATCCTGTCCACCTTACAGGAACAGGCGAATGAATGCCGTTGCCAGGCAATCGAGCTGGTTTTGGTTGCGGCGCGCAAAATCGCGGGAAGGGCCCTGGAGTGTTTCCCGGACGAGCAAGTAAAAAGCACAGTTCAAGAAGTTCTTAAGGACCTTCGCAGCACCCCGCGCCTTGTGGTGACATGCCCAGGGGACACATCGGACAAACTGTCCAGAGACCTGCAAGAAATGGTAACCCAAAGCGCCTTTGACGGGGAATTAATCATCCGCCAGGCAGAAGATGCTGCCCCCGGTGATGTTCGCCTGGAATGGGCGCAGGGCGAAGTGGACATTAACACCGAAGACATTGCTGGGCGCGTTGAAAACACCGTGCGCCAATGGCTGGCGGCGACCGAAGAACAAGAAGCACAACAAGATCTGTTTGCCACACAAAATGGCATCCAGGATGATCACAAGGAGAGATGATAATCCATGCCCGATACGGAACCAGGTACTGAATCAGATATTGAACTGCAGGRATTTGATCAACCAGGCGCAACACCGGAAGATCAAGCGGCACCAGGGGAACCGGGAGCGGTGCCTCCAGCAGCAATTGCTGAGGACGAAGAGCCCAAAACCGCAGCTGATCTGGCCCCGGTTTATGATGTGCCGGTGCGCATATCCGCCGTGCTGGGTAAAACCAAAATCAACGTGAATGAGCTGTTGGCGCTCAGCCGAGGCTCGATATTGGAGTTGGATAGGAAAGTGGGTGAGGCCATTGATATTTATGTCAATAACCGGATCGTCGCCCGTGGTGAAGTGGTGATCATAGATGAACAATTGGGGGTCACCATGACTGAAATTATTAAAGAATCAGGGGGCGGTACCTGATCGGGTATGCGACCTAAAGGAGAATAAAAATGCGGGTATTGATTATCGGTAATCTTGGCGGGCAGCTGGGCGAAGCCACTAAAATTGCCATGAACAACGGCGCTAAAGTTGCCCATGTCGAAAGCGTAGAGACCGCCATGGAAGCGCTTCGCGCCGGGCAGGGAGCGGATCTTTTGATGGTTGATATCGGTAATGATATCGGCTCTTTGGCTTCGGCGTTGAAAAAAGAACGCATTCATGTGCCGATCGTTGCCTGCGGGGTATCGGCAACACCGGCAGCAGCAGCGGCGGCCATTCGCGCCGGGGCCAAGGAATTTATTCCCCTGCCACCGGATACGGACCTGATCGCGGCGGTACTGGCGGCGGTCGCCGATGATGAGCGCCCGATGATTGCGCGCGATCCTGCGATACGTCAGGTGGTGGCGCTTGCCGACCAGATTGCGTCCTCCAATGCATCCATCCTGATTACCGGCGAATCCGGTTCGGGCAAGGAAGTAATGGCACGTTATGTCCATGAAAAATCAAAACGGGCAGGCAAGGCATTTATCTCGATCAATTGCGCCGCCATTCCGGAAAATTTGCTGGAATCCGAGCTGTTCGGGCATGAAAAAGGGGCCTTTACCGGAGCCATTGCCCGTCGCATTGGTAAATTTGAAGAGGCCGATGGCGGCACGCTCCTGCTGGATGAAATTTCGGAAATGGATGCCCGCCTCCAGGCCAAGCTGCTCAGGGCTATTCAGGAACGCGAAATTGACCGGGTGGGCGGATCGCGCCCGGTAAAAGTGGATATTCGTATTCTGGCGACCTCTAACCGGAACCTGACTGAGGCCGTGCGCGATGGCAGTTTTCGCGAAGATCTGTTGTTCCGCCTGAACGTGGTCAACCTGAAATTGCCCCCCCTGCGTGATCGCCCAGGTGATATTGCGGCACTGGCGGACCATTTTGCCACCCGTTATGCCGCCGCCAATGGGGTGCCAGCACGACCTATTTCCGAGCCAGCACGTCATGTTTTGTTGAACCGGGAATGGCCGGGCAATGTGCGTGAGCTGGAAAATGCAATGCATCGCGCCGTATTGCTGGCCAAAGGCGATGAAATTGGCCCTGATGCCCTGCGGGCGCCGGACGGAACCAAATTGGGCGATGCGGCCCCGCGCGGCGTGGTCGCAAATGCGGCCGAGGCGGCCCAGGTTTCTACCCAGCGGGCCGTTGGCCTGACCGTGGCGCAAGTGGAACAGGACCTTATTCTGGATACCCTGTCCCATTGCCTGGGTAATCGTACTCATGCGGCCAATATTCTGGGTATCTCTATCCGGACTTTACGCAACAAGCTCAAGATCTATGCGGACCACGGGGTGTCGGTGCCGATGCCCGGAGGATGCGGTAATCTGAACGTTGGTGCCATTGCCTGAGTATGGATTAAATTAATGGGTTCCGACCCTAGGTACAGGAAATCGTAATGGCTGAATCTTCAGGCATAAGCTCTGCGGCAACCGGATTTGATCTCAGGAAGATTTCCAGCGCTATCTTGCGCGGCGATGTGGCCCTGGCGGTTGGCATTGTCGCGATTTTAATGATGCTGATCCTGCCTATGCCGTCTTGGCTATTGGATATCGCGCTGGCAGTCTCGATCTCATTTTCCATTCTGGTACTGATGACCGCATTGTTTATCCAGAAACCACTGGAATTTAGTTCGTTTCCGGCGGTTTTGCTGATTGCCACCATGTTACGGCTGGGGCTGAACCTCGCCTCAACACGTCTGATCCTGTCTGATGGCTCGCAAGGGGCCGATGCGGCAGGGCGGATTATTCAGGGCTTTGGCGCGCTGATTACCCAGGGTAATTATGTCATCGGTATTATTGTCTTTATCATTCTGGTGATCGTCAACTTTGTAGTCATCACCAAGGGTTCCGGCCGTATAGCCGAAGTGGCAGCGCGCTTCTCGCTGGATGCCATGCCCGGCAAACAGATGGCCATTGATGCGGATCTCAGCTCGGGTCTTTTAAAAGAAGATGAGGCCCGGCAAAAACGTAAAGATCTGGAGGCAGAGTCCAATTTTTATGGTTCCATGGATGGTGCCTCCAAATTCGTGCGCGGTGATGCGGTGGCCGGCCTTCTGATCACCGCCATCAATATTATTGGTGGCATGATCATCGGTGTGGGCCAGGAGGGCATGCCCTTTGCCCAGGCGGCCTCAAACTACACCATGTTGACTATTGGTGATGGCCTGGTCAGTCAGATCCCTGCATTGGTCATCTCCATTGCGGCGGGTCTTCTGGTTTCCAAGGCCGGGGTGGAAGGGGCCGCCGACAAGGCCATTTTCTCGCAATTTACCGGCTATCCTCAGGGGCTGGTCATTGTTGCCGGAATCAGCCTGATTGCGGCGCTGATGCCGGGTATGCCGTTTGTGCCATTTGCGCTGATGACGGCGCTGCTGGGCGGTGGGGCCTGGATGCTGAATAAACGCAAAACCATGGAGAAGACACAAGCCGAAGTGGCTACGGCTGAGGAAGCAAAAGAAAGTGAAAACGACGAACAGCCGATCACCGACAGCCTGCATATTGATGGCCTGAAAATAGAGCTGGGTTATAACCTTTTGAGCCTGATTAATGATATGGAAGGGCGCCGCCTGACCGACCAGATCAAGGCTCTGCGACGCCAGATGGCGCAGGAAATGGGCTTTGTCATGCCCCCGGTGCGGATATTGGACAATATGCAGCTCAACGCCGATGACTATATGGTTCGGGTCAAGGAGATCGAGGCCGGAACCGGTATGCTCAAACTGGGTCATTTGCTGGTGATGGACCCGGCAGGTGCACAAGTGGATCTGCCTGGTGATCATGTCAAAGAGCCGACCTTTGGCCTGCCTGCCACCTGGGTGACCGAATCTTTACGCGAAGAGGCCATGTTCAAAGGGCTCACCGTGGTCGATCCGGCCACCGTTCTGGCCACACATCTGACTGAAATTCTGCGCGATAATATGCCGGATCTGCTGTCATTTGCCGAGACCGAAAAACTACTTGAGGGTTTGGGCAAGGAAGACAAAAAGCTGCTCGAGGAAATGAGTCCCTCGCAGATCAGCCGTTCAGGCATTCAACAGGTCTTGCAGGGCCTCCTTAAAGAGCGGGTTTCCATTCGCGATTTGCCGGCCATACTGGAGGCCATTGCCGAGGCCAGTGCGAGTACGCAAAATCTGGGGGCAATTATTGAGCATGTGCGCACCCGTCTGGCGCGGCAGTTATGCCACGCTTCGGCAGCCCCCGATGGCACGTTGCCTATGCTGGGGCTGTCGCCGGAATGGGAACAGGCCTTTGCCGAAAACCTGATCGGCGATGGCGATAACCGGCAACTGGCCCTGCCACCATCAAAACTGCATGAATTTATCAATCGTGTCCGCGACAGCTTTGATGCMGCGGCCGAGGCCGGTGATGCGCCGGTTTTGCTGACTTCTCCGGCGATCCGCCCCTATGTGCGTTCGATCATCGAGCGCTTTCGCGGGCAGACGATAGTGATGTCACAAAATGAAATTTATCCAAAAGCACGTTTAAAAGTAGTGGGGCAGGTCTGATGGCACCAAATCTTCTTTTTGTTATGGAGCAGAGCTTTACTCCCGCCGATCTGGTTCTGATCAGCGCAATCTCGCTAGTTTGCGCCGGGGCGATGCGTAATTACGGCAATATTATTGTTACGGTATTTATTGCCACGGCGGTGGATTACATGTTGCCGGGGGTGTTTGCCTTGCTGACCGGTGCGCCGGTGGGCGATGCTCTGGCGGCCAGCTGGACCCGGCTGGCGGGGTATTCCAGTGTGGCCTTGCTGGTACGTACGCTGTTTTATTTTGCCGCGATCAGCCTGTTGTTTGGGACCAAAGCCGCCTATGGGCGCCGATAACGCCCTATCCCTTCTGGCCTGATGTTTGCGTAAACCTCTTCTGATTGTTCGCAATTGAGACGATGGGGGTGGCGATGGAAACTTTGAAACTAATCAGCGACATTGCGTTTGCGCCTGGGGAACTGGTGGTTTGTGCCGGTATCGCCACCATTATCGGGCTGGCTACGGGGCAATTTTCGCGTATCTGGCTGGCGGTGCTGTTGGCGCTGGGCGCCGATATGGCCTGGCCGTGGATTTTGGAAACCAGCAACGGCTATGATGCGGGCCTGGCAGGCGAAGCGGCCACCTCGCATTTAATGCGCGATGGCGGTGCTGCCATTGCCTTGCGGATGGTGCTCTATTTTGCGGCGATCTCTGTAATTTTGACGTTCAAGCGCCTGCTGGGTACAGAGAGTTAATAGGCCCTGACCCTAACGCGCGGCGCGTTTGCCTGCGATTTCGTCCAGCTCGGCCTGTTCTGCCTTCGCGCGGGCCTCATTGATGCGGGCCAGACGGCGCTCTTCCATCAGCTCAAACTTTTTAAGCTCAAGAAAGGCTTCTTCCAGCTGCACGCGCAAGGCGGCGGTCTGGGCATCCAGCTCAACCATTGAGGCGCGTAAATTGTTWTTGCGTTCGATTACCGCCTGAGCATAAGAGCCATAGGCCATAAAGCCTTCGCGGCTTTCATCCGCAGCCACCTGTTCTTCRGGCACGCTGCGTTCCAGATCGGCGGCGCGGCTTTCCAGATGGGCGCGAGCCTCATCCAGTGCGCCCATTTGTTTTTGCAGTTCCTCGACTTTGAACCGCGCCAGTTTTACCAGGGATGCAAAATTACGCATCATTCCCCTCCATTATGCCTCGTTACTGAGGCTATTATTATCACCCAAAATCTCGGCCAGACGTTGGAACCCATCATCCAGAGATGTGGCTTCTTCTTTATTCTGGCCCAGAAACGCTTCCAGCGGGTCGTGTAATTCTATGGCACGATCCACACCGGCATTAGATCCACGGGCATAAGCGCCCAGACGGATTAATTCTTCCATATCCGCATAATCGCTAAGCGCGCGTCGCGCATTGCGTATCAGCTCGATTTCATCGTCATTGCAGCAACCAGGCATGGTGCGCGATATGCTTTTGAGGATATTGATGGCAGGAAAACGGCCCCGTTCGGCAATGGCCCGTTCCATCACAATATGGCCATCCAGTATGCCACGCGTGGCATCAGCAATCGGTTCATTATGATCATCGCCATCGACAAGTACCGTAAATATGCCGGTGATAGCGCCCTCAGTGCGACCATCGGTGCGTCGGCCGGGTCCGGCGCGCTCCAATAGGCGGGGCAATTCATTAAAGACAGACGGTGTATAGCCGCGCGTGGTCGGCGGTTCGCCCGCAGCCAGGCCAATTTCGCGCTGGGCCATGGCAAAGCGGGTCACCGAATCCATCAGGCATAACACATGTTTGCCCTGATCACGAAAGTATTCGGACACCGTCAGGGTTAATTGCGCCGCCTGACGACGGCTGAGCGCTGGCTCGTCCGAAGTAGCCACCACCACTACGGTGCGTTTCATGCCCTCAGGCCCTAAAACATCGTCGATAAATTCTTTGACCTCGCGGCCCCGCTCACCGATCAGCCCAATCACTGCCACATCACAGTCCGCATTTTGAGCCAGCATGGACATGAGTACGGACTTGCCAACGCCGGAGCCGGCAAAAACGCCCATGCGCTGGCCCTTGCAGATTTGCGTGAATGTATTGATAGCGCGAACCCCGGTATCCATACGCGCCCCGACCCGTGCCCGGGCATGGGGTGCCGGCGGACGACCGCGAAGGGGGTAGGGATGCAAGCCCGGTAATAGCGGTCCGCCATTATCCACCGGCTTGCCAAAGGCATCAATAACCCGACCCAGCCAGGCGCTGGAGGGGCGCACATAGGGGCCTTCGGGGTCAATTTCCATACGGGCACCAGCATGAACGCCGTCCAGCGGCCCAAAGGGCATCATCAACGCATGATCACCGCGAAAGCCAACCACTTCACAGGAAATATCACCATGACGGGTTTGCGCAGTGGCACGGGCACCAAGCTCTAGCGCATCGGCAGGGCCCATGGCTTCGATCATCAGACCGTTTACAGCGGTAACGCGGCCGCGAAATCGCCGTGGCTCCAGGGCTTCGATGCTGGCTCGAAGAGCATGCATATACGTGAACTCCATCTCAAACGTGTCAGGTTTAGCGTCAAACTTACACGCCACGCCTTGAGATCACGTAAACGCGGCAATAATAATTGTATGAATTACAGTTTTTTTGCCTGTACCCTAATGTTTACCAAAATCTGTTTGATTTGTTTAAGTTTGGTTAAGGGGATTCCCCTAGCGTAGGGATAGAGTTAACCATTACGCCAATGAAGCCTGCAAACTGATTCGCAGGCCAATGGGAGGGGCCCATGCGAGTTCTCTTGGTTGAGGATGACAGTGCAACAGCGCAATCGATTGAGCTGATGCTAAAGTCTGAAGGTTTTAATATTTATACGACGGATCTTGGTGAAGAAGGCGTCGATCTGGGCAAGCTATATGATTATGACATCATACTGCTTGATCTGAATCTGCCAGACATGCCCGGCTTTGACGTGTTGAAGCAATTGCGGGTTTCCAAAGTGGAAACGCCAGTGCTGATCCTGTCGGGTACCGCCGATACAGAGGTTAAGGTCCAGGGCCTTGGATATGGGGCGGATGATTATCTGACCAAGCCGTTCCACAAGGACGAGCTGGTGGCCCGCATTCATGCGGTGGTGCGACGCTCGAAGGGGCATTCACAATCTATAATCACCACGGGCATGGTGGCCGTTAATCTGGATGCCAAAACCGTTGATGTGAATAAACAGCGCGTGCATCTGACCGGCAAGGAATACCAGATGCTGGAACTTCTGTCCTTACGCAAGGGCACGACGCTCACCAAAGAAATGTTCCTGAACCAGCTTTATGGCGGTCTTGATGAGCCGGAACTGAAAATCATTGACGTGTTTATCTGCAAATTGCGTAAAAAACTCGCCAATGCCACCGGCGGTGAACACTATATTGAAACGGTCTGGGGCCGTGGCTATGTGTTGCGTGACCCGACCGAGGAAGAGGAAGCCGCATAAAGTTTTTTAAAAAACAGTTTGATTGAAAAGGCGGCTGGATCAGCCGCCTTTTTTTGTGGGGGCCATTTTTAATGGGGGGCCATCTTTTTTATGGGGGGAACGTAATAATAAAATAAACGGGGCAGCCAGCAGGGATATGGCCATCATAAAGCGAAAATCATTCAGATAACCAATCATGGCGGCCTGTTGATTGATTTGTGCATCCAGCAGCGCCAGTTGTTCCAGACCTATGGGACCGGCCAGCGCCCGGGCTTTTACAAGCGGGTTAAAGAGCGTGATATGCGCCGCCATTTCTTCATGATTGATCTGGATATTTCGGGCCAGCAGGGCAAACGAAATCGATACCCCGATTGAGGAGCCGAGATTGCGCACCAGCGAGAACAGAGCCGTGGCTTCGGTGCGGTATTTTTCGTCTAAAGTAGCAAAGGTGATCACCCCCATGGGCACAAAGACCGAGCCAAGGCCTAACCCCTGGGCAAAACCCGTCCAGATAATCTCTTTCTGGCCGACCTCCAGGGTGAACTGGCTCATCGCATAAAGGGAAATGACAATCATCATCAGGCCGCCTGCGATCAGAAGGCGCGGATCAAAGCGTTCGGCCAGACGGCCCATGATCATCATGCCCATCATCATGCCCAGGCCACGCGGGGCCAGCACCAGCCCGGTCAGGATTACCGGCCAGCCTTTTAAGGTTTGTAAAAATGGCGGCAGGATCGCCATAGTGGACAGAAAAATAATGCCAACCAGAAACATGAATCCCAACCCCATGCTGAGATTGCGATCCTTGAACATGGCAGGGTTTAGAAATGGCCGCCGGGTGGTCATGATATGAACTACAAAAAGATAGAGGCACAGCACCGCCAAAACGGCTTCCATGACAATTTCAGGAGCCGAGAACCAGTCCTGGGACTGACCCCGGTCCAGCATCATTTGCAGAGCTCCAATGGATAGGCTGAGCAGGGCAAAGCCAGGCCAGTCAAAGGGCAGTTTATTTTGCCGATAGGTGCGTTTTACAAACAGCGACAGGCCGGTAATGGCCATCAATCCCACCGGCAGGTTGATATAAAACACCCAGCGCCATGATAGCGTTTCGGTCAACCAGCCGCCAAGGGTTGGCCCCAGCACCGGTCCAATCATCACCCCAACGCCCCATATGGCAATGGCGCGGCCATGTTGATGGCGCGGGTAAATGTCCAGTAAAACTGACTGGGACAAGGGCACAAGGGATGCCCCAAAGGCCCCTTGCATCAGGCGGAAAAACACCAATTGGCCCAGATTTGCGGCCGCCCCGGCCAGCATGGAGGCCACCACAAACCCGGAAACTGCAATAATAAACAGTCGTTTGCGCCCAAATCGAGCCGCTAAAAACCCGGTGGGCGGTGTCATAATGGCGGCAGAAACAATATAGGAGGTCAGCACCCAGGAAATCTGATCCTGAGTTGCCGCCATCGCCCCCTGCATATGCGGCAGGGCTACATTGGCAATGGTCGTATCAATGGCCTGCATGGTGGTGGCCAGCATCACCGACAGAGTGACCATGGCCCGGCCCGGCATGGCCGCAGTAGAGGGGGTATCAGCCGACATCGGCACCTAGCCATCGCAAAGGCACACGCAGGATGGACGGAAGCGGACGATGATGGCCGGTATCAATGCGCACTTTAACGCTCATACCGGCGCGCAAAACCGGTTTGCCATGATAATCATCCAGGGTAATGCGAACCGGGACGCGCTGGACCACTTTTACCCAGTTACCACTGGCATTTTGGGGCGGTAATAATGAAAACTCTGAACCCGTTGCTGGATCAATACTGGATACATGGCCCTTAAGGGGGACATCCGGATAGGCATCCATGCGCAGTGTTGCCTCTTGTCCAACACGCATATGGGTCAGGGCAGTTTCCTTGAAATTGGCTTCTATCCACAATCCCTGACTGGCCACAACCACCATGGCAGGCACCCCGGCAAGCACATAATTGCCCAATACCGGAACTGACCCAACGGTGCCGCTTATCGGGGCGCGGATTTCAGTGTGGCTCAAACTCTCAAGGGCCAGCTCTACCCTGGCCTGTTCCCCCCGTACGAGCGGGTGATCGCTGGCTGGGGCATCGGGGTTTCCCAGTCTGGCGTGTAAAACTGCGATTTCCTGCTTTTTGACCTGGAGTTCAGAGGCGGCCACATCACGGGCATGGACATACTTGTCCAACGTGGCCTCAGAGACGATTTTCCGCATTGTCAGGGCTTTGCGTCTTTGCAGTTCACGGCGAGCAAAGGCCAGGTTTTCTTTTGCCAGATCGCGTTCGCCCAGTCGTTGGCGATAGGTGGCCTTTTCTGCCATTACCTGACCAATTGCCACATTATGAGCAGCCCGGGCTGCCGACAGAGCCGCCATAAAGCGCCTGGAATCCAGGCTAAACAGTAATGCCCCGGTCTCGACATGCTGGTTTTCGCTAATCGCTAATTTTATAATGGTTCCGGAAATTTCGGCACTCACCTGTGCCTTACTGGCTTTGATATAGGCGTTTTCGGTCTGCATCCAGCGCCCGCCACTGGCATAAATCCACAGACCGATAAAGGCGATAATCAGGATCGGCACGCCCATCAGCACGGCCCGCAAAGTAAAGGGGGAGCGCAGGCGTTGGTTCAGCGAGCCCAGCGACATGGCGCTGGATTGCCCAACGGCAATATCCGCCTTCTCCACATCCATATCGTCTTTGGCTTCAGGGGTGCTCATTATGTTTCACCCTGCACAAGGTTATCTTTGATGTGCATCAGCATGGCGGTTATTTTCTTTTTGTCCTGCGCCGAGAATCCTTGCGTGCATTGCGCCATAATTTTGGCGGCAATACTGCGAATTTCGTGCAACACCGGCTCGGCTTTATCAGTCAGATACAGCCTGAACGAGCGTCGGTCATCTGGGTTAATACGCCGTTCAATCATCTGGTTGGCGGCCAGCAGGTCCAGCTGGCGGGTCAGGGTAATGGGCCGGATTTCCAACAGGCGGGCCAGCTCGCTCTGGGTGATGCCCTGCTGGCGATCAAGATAGATCAGTGTGCGATATTGCGCCTGGGTAAGGCGTAAATGGCGCGCCCGCTCATTAAAGGACTTGCGCAGGATTTGCGCAGTGTCACTGATGGCAAACGCCAGGGCGCGGTCTTCGTTGGCTAAGGGCATAACCCGTTATATATCGCCCCTTATAGTAAGCAATGCTTATTATAAGGGGTAATTAATAAAAACTCACTAAAAAAGCGGCCCAGGGGCCGCTTTCCTCGATAAAATATGAGATATAATCAGGCCACTTTGGCGACGGCCTTTTCTTTGCGTACATAAAGACCTCGCTTGCCGGGCACCGGGGCAAAGGCATCGGAAAGGCCCATGACGGTTTCCGCCGCCCCCAGAAACAAAAATCCGTCCGGGGCGAGGGATTGGGACAGCCGGTTCAGGATTTCGCTTTTGGTCTCCTGATCAAAATAAATCAGCACATTGCGGCAAAACACAACATCAAACTGGCCAAGGGTGCGAAAGCTGTCTAGCAAATTGTATTTTCTGAAGGTGATATGTTGTTGCAGGTTGGGGTCAATACGCCACAGGTCATCGGTTTTTTCAAAGTATTTGACCATCAGCTGCACTGGCAGACCGCGCTGCACTTCAAACTGGGTATAAAGCCCGGTTTTGGCCTTTTGCAGCACCTTGTCCGAAATGTCGGTGGCCAAAATACTGTTGGAGATGCCTTTCATGCGCGCGGCTTCTTCGCGCAGGATCATGGCTAGCGAATACGGTTCCTGGCCAGTCGAGGCGGCGGCGCACCAGATATTGATCTTGGAACCGGGGCGGCGGTTGGCGGTAAGATGTGGAATGACTTCGCTTTTGAACAGATCAAAGGGGGTGCGATCCCGAAAGAAAAACGTTTCATTGGTGGTCATGGCCTCGGTGGCCATGGCGTTCAGACGTTCGTCATTGCGGGTGCGCATGGCCGTCACCAATGCCTCGACAGAGGCAAAGCTTTCCTTGCGCGCAATGGGGCCCAGGCGGCTATCCAGCAAATATCCCTTATCGGCGCTAAGCACATGGCCAGAGCGTTTTTTCAGCATAGAGACCAAAAAGTCAAAGTCCTGACTATTCATTACAATTTACCCCCGCTGACAATCTTCATAATCGTATATCCTATTTGATTTATAGGTTTGATTTGTTCGGCAAGACCGGCCTGAACCACGGAGCCGGGCATGCCCCAGACCACGGAACTGGCTTCGTCCTGCGCAATAATTTGTGCACCCGTTTTGACCATTTGTTCTGCCCCGGCACAGCCATCATGACCCATGCCGGTGAGAATAACGCCCAGCGCCGTGTTGTTATAAACCTCAGCGGCGCTGCGAAACATGGGGTCTACGGCGGGTCGGCAATAGTTCTCTTGTGGACGCTGGTCCAGACCGATAACAATGCCACTGCCGGAACGCCGTACCGTCATGTGAAAATCACCCGGTGCCAGATAAATTCCATTAGATTTTACCGGCATGCCGTCACGCCCCTCAACCACGGGTTTACGGGCGTTCTTGCTCAAATGTTCAGCCAGAACGGCGGTAAAAGCCTTGGGCATATGCTGGGTGATAAAAACCGGTATGTTAATTTTGGGGCCAATGGCGGTAATGACATCGCGAAGCGCCTGCGGTCCACCGGTAGAGGCACCTATAAAGACCGCTTTTGGGGCGGGTCTTACTGCTTTAACCTGCGCTCTGAGGCGTGGGGCGGTGCGGGCCGGTGGTGCCATTGGCCGTTTATACGCAATTTTAGCCCGCCGACCGGCTTCTCCCAAAGCCCTGACCTTGGTGATCAGGTCCTGGCGGAAGTCTTTGGCACCGGCCAGAGAACTGGATTCGGGTTTGGGAAGATAATCCGCAGCGCCATTGGATAAGGCGCGCAAGGTAATATCGGCATTGCGGTGAGTCAGGGTAGAGGCCATCACCACTTTGGATTTGGGCGCCGCCTTTAGAATTTGCGGTAAAGCCGTCAAGCCATCAAGGCGCGGCATTTCCACATCCAGAATAACCACGTCGGGCTGGTGCTCGGCGGCAAGCTTGATAGCTTGCAGACCATCGGTTGCCTTGGCAACAATCTCAATGCCGTCCTCTTCGGCCAGCCAGCGGGTGATCATGCCTCGAACCACCGCCGAATCATCGGTGATCATGACCCGTATCGGATCATTCATCCCTCGGGATGGCGTTGGTGTTTTGGGGGCGTTCAGGGTCATGTTTCTGCTGTCACCAGGCCGGCTTCTGCAAATTTGGAGCTGAGGATTTCACCATCAAAAGGCTTCATAATGTATTCATTGGCCCCGGCATTAAGTGCCTCGGTTATATGGCCCATATCATTTTCCGTGGTGCAAAAGACAACAATGGGGGCGTCGCCGCCATCCTCTTTGCGAAGCGCCCGAAGAAAATCAATGCCGCTCATGACTGGCATGTTCCAGTCCAGCAAAATGGCATCCGGCATGGCCTTGCGACATTGCTCCAGCGCCTGGGCGCCGTCGGCGGCTTCATCGCAGGCAAATTCCATGTCTTCAAGGATACGTCGCGCCACTTTACGAATAACGCGACTGTCATCAACGACTAGACAATTTTTCATAACCATTTGTCCTYTTTTATTCGAGACCGGCCGCTCAGGCTGCCCGAACTTCTGTTTCACCGATATTCAGCATTTTTTCGATGTCCAGTATGATCAGCAATCTGCCATCCAGACGGTAAATACCACGGGAAACCTCTTGCCAGAGCGGATCTATATTGCTGGGCAGGGGTTCGCGGTCCCGCTCGGCAAGTCGCAAAACCTCGCCAACACGATCAATAATCAGACCRTAGGATTCATTGCCCATTTCCACCCCGATGGCCATGTCCTGATGCCCTTCCTTTTCCGGCTTGGGCAGGCCAAGACGGTCACGGGCATCAATGGCGGTGACTATGCGGCCACGCAGGTTCAGCACACCCTTCACTTCGGGCGGGGCCATAGGCACGGTGGTCAGCGAATGCGGCTGAAACACATCATGAATACTGGTGACCTCTATACCAAACAGCTGGTCTGCGATTTCTACGGTGACGTATTCGCGCGTGTTTTCATCAATATGAATGTGTTGATCCTCTTGCGTGCTCATGCCGCTTCTCCATGGGTTTGAAGAACATAATCAATGGTTGAAATCAGGGATTCCCGGTCCGCCTTGCGCACGATGTCGGTAAAGGCATCTGTGGCGCCCATGCGGTCCAGATCGTTTTGCCCCATGGCCGAGAGGGCCAGTCGTGGAATGGCTGACCAGTGCTCGTCCGTTGCCAGCTTGGTGGCAAAGGCAACGCCGGTCTCATCGGGCATTTCAATATCGGAAACAATGACATCAAACGCGGCGCCGGTTTCATTAAGCTTCCAGGCCTCGGCGGCACTGCCAACGGCGGTGACGTCATAACCCGCTGCGGCCAGCAAAGGCGCGACCATATTGCGGAAGAAGGCATTGTCATCGACCAGCAAAATACGTTTTTTCTGGGGAATTTCAGCCTCTTTTTCCTGATGGGCATTTTCAAACCAGTCGTGATAGGCAGTGGTCAGATAATGGCCCACATCAATCACTTCGGTGGCTTTGCCCTTCAACACCGCCGCCCCAATTATGCCGGGGGTGTTGGCACTTTTCTCTATGTTCAGCACTTCTTCGACAATGTCGACAATCTCATCGACCACCAGACCGACAGAACGGCCATGATCGGTAAAGACCAGCACCGGCTGGCGTTCGTTCTCTTCCAGCGGAGAAAAGCCGCCGATTTGAACCAATGGCATCAGACCACCGCGATATTGTACCAATTGCTCGCCATCGACACTTTCAATACTATTGGTGTTGATTTCTTCGAGACGGGTAACCAGACTAAGCGGCACGGCTTTTGGCTCGTTCCCGCCGGCTTTAAACAACAACATGGCGGTTTGATTCTCAACCAGACCCGTGGCAATTTCCGTGCTTTCTGTGGCGCGCTCAGTGTCTTTGCCAAGATTGACAGATTTAGCGATGCCATTGGGGTCAACAATCATAATGACGGTTCCATCGCCCAAAATGGTGTTGCCGGAAAAGACGGGAATGCTACTAAGGACTTTCGCCAGCGGCTTGACCACGATCTCTTCAGTATCAAAGACGTTATCAACCACCACGCCAAAACGCTGTTCGCCAACAATCATCACCACGACAAAGGCGTTCTCTGATGACTTTTCGCTTTGCGGCATATTCAGAATATCGGCCAGATTAATCAGCGGTAACAAGGTGTCGCGCAGACGCAGGACCCGGGTGTTGTGAATTTCTTCAACCCTGTGTTCGCCGTCCTGGGTGGTGCGGACCAGTTCCAGAACCGAGAGTTGAGGGATGGCAAAGCGGCTGTCGGCGGCTTCGACAATCAAGGCCGAAACAATGGCCAGGGTCAGCGGAATCTTAATGGTAAAGGTGGTGCCTTCACCACCTATTGATTCCAGATCTATGGTGCCGCCTATCTGTTCAATATTATTGCGTACCACATCCATGCCAACACCACGGCCCGAAAGTGAGGTCACTTCCTTGGCAGTGGACAGTCCGGCAGCAAAGATCAGGCGGTGAATCTCGTTCTCCGCCATGCTCTCAGCCTGGGCCTCGGTGATGGTACCGTTTTCTATGGCTTTGCGTTTGATCTTCGAGGTGGGCAGACCGGCCCCGTCATCGGCAATTTCAATGACGATATGTCCGCCTTCATGAAAGGCCCGCAAAGTAATTTGCCCGGCTTCGGGTTTGTCGGCGGCCAGGCGCACATCGGTTGGCTCCAGCCCGTGGTCGCATGAATTGCGCACCATATGCGTCAATGGGTCGCGGATCAGTTCCAGCACCTGACGATCTAATTCGGTGCTTTCACCCTCCATATGCAACTCAATTTTCTTGCCAACGGCCTTGGCGCTGTCGCGCACAATGCGGGGCAGTTTTTTCCAGGCACTGCCAATGGGCTGCATCCGGGTTTTCATGACCCCGTCCTGCAATTCGGCGGTGACGCTGGAAAGACGTTGCAATGGAACCTTGATTTCGGTGTCGCCCATATGGCGAACCATTTGCAAAAGCTGATTGCGGGTCAGTACCAGTTCGGAAACCATGGTCATCAGGTCTTCCAGAACATCAACATTGACCCGAATGGATTGCGACACCAGAGAAACCTCAATGGTGGGGGCGTTGGCTGCTTTTTCGGCTTCCTCTTTTTTCTTTTTCTCTTCAGCCAGCCTGGCTTTTTCGGCTTCGGCGGCTAATTGCTCCAGATCCGGTCCATCAGCCTCCATAAAGGCCCGCTCCAGATCGGCAAGGGAGACCTCGCCCGGACGCAAAGGCCGATCAAGATCCGTATCGTAATTCTCTGCACTCTTGCCAGCATCATCACTGGCGGTGACTTCTGGTGCCGCTTCTTCTTGTGGGGCCGCCGCTTCCATCTTGCCTTCAGAGGCCGCCACCAATTGAGCGATCATGTCTGCATCATCGCCATCAGGCTCGCTTTGGGAGGATCCTAAATGCGCCAGAATGACTTTCAGCTGGTCAATGGAGCTCAGGATCAGGGATACCGTATCGGAATTGGGAATTAGCGCCTTGTCACGATATTTACCCAGCAGGGTTTCACCGGCATGGGCCAATGCCTCCAGACGGGGCAGCCCCAGAAACCCACAGGTGCCTTTTATCGTATGCACCAGCCGGAAAATATTATTGAGCGTTTCCTCGTCATTGGGGTTCTGTTCGAACCTGACCAGTTCCGAATCTACGGTTTCCAGGCTTTCAGCAGTTTCGGTTAGAAACTCTTCTAATAGATCATCCATCGTTTTACTCCCCCACGGGCTACGATTCTGCCCTGGTGGAGCTATCATTAACCGGACTGGTTAAGGGGGTGCTAAGGAGGAACTTAAAAATCAGCTAATTATACAGCTTGTGCGCGAGTCCCGATCATTTCACACGCTTCTTCTTCGGTGAGGGCGGTAAATTCCACGCCGTCATCCAGAACGCGCGCTTCGGTGCGGCCGCCAAGCGAACGGGCGATCAGGCCGGTATAAAAGGGCTGGATAGAGCGACCATCATAGCCGTTTTCCATGGCCTTGCCTTCCAGGGCGGTGCTGACCGTGGGCAGAAGTTTACTCATACCGCCACGCACACATACCCGCATGCGAGAGGCCGAGGCGGCTTCAATATGCACTTCGCCACCGCGAAGGGCAGCTTCGACGCCAAGAATGACCATATTGAGCAATAACCGTGAGGCGGCTTTTGAAAGATGCGAGGCGGTCACCCGCCAGACAATTTCTGAACGCGAAGAGGTAAAGGCGCCGGTCACCAGACGTTCCAGTTCGCGGGTTGCCACCATGCCCGGAGCCGAGGTGCCAGCACCAAAGGCAATGCGTGCAAATTCCAGCTTGGCCGAGGCCTGCCCGGCCGACAGATGCAATAATTTCAACGCTTCATCGCGCATATCAACGGCGCTTTCGTCTTCCATAACCTCCAGAGCGGTGTTGATGGCACTGACCGGAGCCACCAGGTCATGGCATAATCGGGCACACAAAAGGGCGGCAAGGTCTTCGGCAGGCATATCAAAAGGCGCTGGTATCTGGGTCATATTGGCACTCGTGCTGATTCGGAATCATACCCTTTTAAGGGCCGGAGCCATAGAGTGCGTCCATAGCCTTACCATCTGGTGAATGGGGAAAGCGCTACCCTCATAGGAGGTGCATTACAGTGATCTTCACACTCGGGCGGCGAGGAGGCTTGGATTCGCAAGGGCGATCCGTCACAATAGAAACACAAGATATTGCTAGATACTCAGACTTCTTTAACCTCGCTGACATTCACTGCGGCCTGGTATGTGAGTGATCGCGGGGATTGGTATGAATGCGCACGGTTTAGTGCAGGCGAGCATCAATACAATAATGCAGGCTCGCATTAAAACAGTGCACAAGGTGTTAGGCCTGGTCGCTTTTGTGGTACCGGCCTTTCTGATGGGGGCGGCCTTTTATCATGCCAATGCCCGTCCAAATCCATCCGCCATCAACACGGCCCAAACGCCGGTCGAGATTATTGAACAAGAGCCAGCCCTGCCACCATTGCCGGATATGGCGGCGCTGGAACAAACCGTATTTGGCGAATTGATCGAAACCCGCCTTAGCCGCGTGCATAATCAGATGATCAAGGTTCGTCCCGGAGCCACTTTATCCAACTTGCTGGAAAATGCCGGCGTGGATCGGGGCGAGGCGGCACGGGCGATTACCGCCTTGTCCCGCGCCTATAACCCGCGACAATTGCGCGCCGGGCAAATGCTGACCCTGTCGCTGGAAAGCCTGGATACCAGTGTGGTTAAAAAAGGCGTGCGTTATCACCTRGCCGGTTTAACCACCAAGCCCGATGTCACCCGTACGGTTCTGTTGGAGCGCGAACACAATGGCGATTTTTCCGCCCGTGAACTGGTTATGGACCTGCAAATGGGTCAAACCCGGGCGCGGGGCAGCATTGATGCCTCTTTATATATGGATGGTCTGGCGGCGGGTGCCAAYGATGCAGTGATTGCCGCTTTCGCCCAGCTTTATGCCTACAGCGTGGATTTTCAACGGGGCATACGCCCCGGTGATCGTTTTGATATGGTGTTTGAGGATTATCGCGATGATCGCGGCACCTCGATCAAGTCCGGCAATCTGATTTATGCYATGCTGGCCCCRCGCGGCAAGGAAAAGGCCTTTTACCGTTTTGAAACGCCGGACGGCGAAGTGGGCTATTACAATGCCGAGGGGCAAAGTGCCAAACGCTTTTTGATGAAGACGCCGGTTAAGGGCGCACGTATATCTTCGGGCTTTGGACGGCGCATGCATCCGGTGCTGGGCTATACGCGCAAGCACAAAGGCACTGATTTTGCTGCGGTGCGGGGCACCCCGATCATGGCGGCGGGTAATGGTGTTATCGAACGTGCCTCGCGTTATGGCTCCTTTGGTAATTATGTGCGTATTCGCCATTCCAATGGCTATAAAACCGCCTATGCTCATATGTCCAAATATGGTCGGGGCATCAAAAAAGGTCGCCGGGTCAGCCAGGGGCAGATCATTGGTTATGTGGGGGCGACGGGTCGGGTGACCGGCGCGCATCTGCATTACGAAGTACTGAAAAACGGTCGCCAGGTTAATCCGATGACTGTCAAAGTGCCCACCGGGCGCAAGCTCAAGGCCAATGAGTTAAAACTGTTTGCCCAAGAGAAAGCCCGCATTGACGAGCTGATCAAAAATGCCCAGCCCGCCAAAGTCGTAACCAGCACCCTGGCCTCGGCGGGGCAGCGCTAACTCATCGTTTAGTCTTTGCTGGCGTGAATGCGTTTGCCCGACAAGAACCCGGCCAGACGCAGGGATGAGGGGCGGCCGGCAAAGCCTTCATCGGTGACCAGATGGATTTCCAGCACCGCATCTTGCAACCGTAATTCCTGATGATCTGAGGATACCAGCCGGATCTCGCTTAGCGTAGGCAGGGTTCGGCCCTTGCGGTCCGGATTACGTTTGATCCGGTTAATGGCGCTGCGTGCATTCAGCGCCGTATCCAGATAGAGCCAGGCCGAGTTTTCATTGGCGCCACGGGCCGATATGGTTACGTCGTGATCCAGGATTGTAACCAGATCATTGGCAATGTTGGACAGCGCCGGGCGCAGGTCTTCCAGATGGACGTTGCGCGGCCCCAAAGGCGTGGCCGGCCCGGCCCGCCAGGCGGGAATGCCATGAGAGGCCCGTTCAGGAAACAGGATGGGACCGCCAACGCGGCTCATACGTACCATGACCGCGCCAAGGTCGTTCTTCAACATCACATCACCGCGCGGCCCTGGCACCTGGCGCAGTACAAAAATTTCCCGTGAACGCACATAGCGAAACAGCAATTGCCCCTGATGGCGCTGGTCCAGAATAAAGGCTTCGTTTTTCCTGCCCACATCAAAACGGGTGACCGGCTGTGAGCTGGCACGCACCTGATAGGCTTCGCGCAGGACCTTGGTTGCGGGTTCAACGGCCCAGACGGTCCCGGTGCCAAAAATGGCATAACCGGCAAATGCAACCATAACGCCTGCGCGTCTTATCATATTCAATTGGCCTTCCCTCATGATCGACAATAATGCACCCAACTGCGGCGCTTTTGCGGCCAAATATTTTTTACGCCGGTGTTGATCCTCGGAATATTTTTCCAATTCACACGGGCGTCAAGCCGCCTAACCAAATATTTCCGGACATTCCCGACAGCATTTATTGTGTATGATGATGTAAATCAGATGCAAGGTAGCCACGCCAGCCAGCAGACAGAAAAAAGAGATATAGGCATAGGAGAGGAATAAAAAGACTATGGTTACCACCGCAATCAGCGTTACACCAAACAACCGCATATGCAGATAGGTGGAGAGTAATGGAGGTGTGATAATCAGAAACAGATAGATGGCATAGGTCAGTTGTCGCGGCATGAAATAATCAAGAAACATTGTGCCTTCATAGGCGATGGAATGCTTGTTGATTGCAACGTTCACCCATTCCGGATTGATTAAATGTGGAATAAATAAAATCATACCCAGCGAAAAGCCGGCTAATGCAAACGCTAAAAGCGGTTTTTTGCGTTTGCTGTCCGGTGGTTCAAGATAGTAGATGCTAAAGGGAATCCATGTTGGCCACATTAGCCATGAAAACAGGATAAACCCGATTGCCCCCCACCAGACCATGTTCGGGTCAGAATGATTCAACCCCATCCACACATGACCTTCCATCACTTGCTGAATGCCGGCAAATACCGGCATCATGGCTACCGGCATATAGCGTTTGTTGATCTTCCAGGCTTTCCAGGCTGCAAAAGCCCCGCCCGTAATTAACAGGCCACCCGTGATAAAACTAACCGGTTCGGAAAAACACATAATCGTGGTGCCCCTTCATTCACAGGACAGACGCCAAAAGGGCCAGGGTCCAAGGTTTTGTTCTCCGTGACACACTATCACAGGGAACGGTACAGCCCTACCGGTTTGGAGTTTCCGGAACGAGAGCTTAATACATATGCTGGCCACCATTAATAGAGAGGGTCGAGCCGGTAATAAAGCCCGCATTGTCGGACACCAGAAAATGTACCCCACGGGCGATTTCGCTGGCCTGACCGAGGCGGCCAACCGGAATGCCGGCGATGATCTTGTCCAGAACATGGTCCGGAACGGCGGCCACCATATCGGTATCAATATAACCCGGTGCAATGGCATTGACGGTAATGCTGTGGGCCGCCCCTTCCTGGGCCAGCGCCTTGGTGAAGCCGTGAATGCCGGATTTGGCGGCGGCGTAATTGACCTGTCCATATTGTCCGGCCTGACCATTGATGGAGCCGATATTGACGATACGGCCAAACTTTCGCACCAACATGCCTTTCCACACCGCATTGGCCATATTGTAACAGCCGCCCAGGTTTACATCGATGACTTTTTTCCAAGCTTCGGGTGACATGCGTTTCATGGTGCCGTCCCGGGTGATACCGGCATTGTTGACCACAATGTCCACGGGGCCGTGCTCATCTTCAACGCTGGCAATTCCAGTCTTGCAGGCTTCGTAATCGGCCACATCCCATTGATAGCAAAAAATTGACCCGTCGCGCGCGCATTCTTCTGCGGCGGCGTGATTGCCCGCATATATGGCGGCTACCCGATAGCCCGCATCGGCCAGGCGTTCGCTAATGGCGCGGCCAATGCCTCGTGTACCGCCGGTAACTACTGCCAGTCTGCTCATCACACTCTCCTTTAAGGGGAAATACAGTCTGCCAAAATCCTGCACAAAAGAAAACACCCTATTTGACTTGCCGAGGCGTGCTGCACTTGCGAAACTGTCATTTCAGTTTTGTCTGCGGGGCGGCATAATGGCGAAAACCAAAACCAATACGAATGATCCGGTGGTAATCAAAAAATACGCCAACCGGCGGCTGTATGATACCACGCGCAGCGCTTATATCACGCTGGATGACCTAAAGACGCTGGTGCATGAGGGCACGGATTTTGTGGTACTGGATGCCAAAACCGGCGAAGATCTGACCCATAGCGTCCTGACCCAGATTATCTTTGAACAGGAAGCCCAGGGACAGCATTTATTGCCAGTGGATTTTTTGCGTCAACTGATCCGGTTCTATGGTGACAGCATGCAAAATGTTGTGCCCGGCTTTTTGGACATGAGCATGAATTCCCTGGCCCAGAGCAAAGAACGCCTTGCCAAGAAAATGGGCAGCAGCACTTCCAACCCCTTGTTTGGCCTTTTTGAAGAACAGGTGCGCCAGAACATGACGCTCTTTGAAAAGGCGCTCAGTTCCATGACGCCTTTTGGGGCCTTTGGCGCCAGTCAGACAGAGGCAAATCCAGAGCCAGCCGCTCCGGCTGAACGTGAAGACGGTCTGGATGAATTACGCGCGCAAATGGCGGCTATGCAGGATAAACTCGACAAGCTGAGCTGACCCAAACTGGTACAGAAACCATATAAAATTTGGTCTTTGCCACTAATTTTTATGGTTAATGGCGCGTTAATCGCCTAAAATTGCCAAAGCGGGCCAGATTTTCCGGCGCGTCTTTTGCAATCGGTAAGGCATGAGCCGTATATCCTCCATATCGACCGCCGCCCGCCCCAAAGACCAAAGTGCCTTTGTGCGTCCTGTGCCCAAGGTGCCGTCTAGCGCACTGGCACTCGTCCCACGCGAAAGCCGCCGGGCCGCCCACCGGGTTCAGATTCCGCAAAGTGCCGCCTATCGCGCGCAAGTGCTGGCGGGAACGCCGCGCCGTGGCCTTAAGGGTGATCCGGTCGAACAGGCGCGTGTTTTTGCCACTTATGCCCGCGTGCAAAATGGCATGGCTCCTATGGGAAGCCACCTTAAAATCGTAGCTTAATCCTCATAATCTTCGTCACCTTCGCTTAAAACCTCTACTTGCTCGCCGGCCATCATATACCCGGCCAGCACATTCATCAGCGTCATCATGGTGATGGCGAAAAACAGCGTTGAGGCAAACGCCGGGATTAGCAAAAACTCTACCAGGCACAGGATAAAAAGGCCGAGAGACAATGTGTGTGCAAGCGCGTTTCCGCGGCCATATTTTGCCGCTTTCAGCAATTCAATGAACACCATGAAAAGGGCGATCAGCAATATGACATCGCCGGAAGATACCACCCATGTGGTGCCAGAGGCCATAGGCACTGATGTCAGTGTTCGTGACAGCCCTGCCACCACCTCCTCAGCGGCGCGGGAAAACACGCCGCCCCCCAGAGCCACCACATTATACAAGATGACCGGGATCGACAATAACGGAAAAAGTCTCAGCATGTTTACCCCCTAGCATTACTCAGCTTAACGGGCAAAGGCAGCCTTGTCAGGGGGCGCTGCCTGATCTTTTGGGCCTGCTCTTTAAGGCGACAGGGTGCCAACGACGTATGGCCCAAGATGACCGGTTTTAATCAGCACTTCGCAATCCGAAAGTACCTGCAGGGTCTGGCTTTGCCCGGCGGCAAGTCGCATCCAGCTACCTACGCCGTGATGGCCGTATTCATCCTTGAACGCCCCTTTCAGAACGTAGATTTCAAGGCCGTGTTCGAACCGTACCGGCATGCATTGCAGACCGGTTCTCCAGTGCACCAGAGAGACCTGTTCTGCTTCACTGCGATAAAGCGGCAACATACAGGTGCCGGGCCGGTTGTGCTGCCAGGGGGCCTTGGGATCATGGGTGCTCACCCGCACTGAGCGCCGGTCCTTATTGGGGATTTGCCCCAGTTTCACCAAAATAGTACAGCCATTCTTGCTATAGGGGGCATGTGCAGAATGCGGTGGATTGCGTACATAGCTGCCGCGTCCATAATTTCCCGCATCATCCGAGAATACGCCATCGAGCACAAAAAATTCCTCGCCGCTATCATGGATATGGGCCGCAAAACGCGCCCCCGGTGCATAATGCACCAGTGAGGTCGCCCGGCAGACCTTCTCGCCGCCAATACGTTCAAGCGGTTTGCGATGCACACCAGGCGCCGGGGAAAGCGCCCAGGTCATGGCCGAGGTATTGGCAAAGGCATTGGTGCCAAGATCAGCATTTAAATGCATCGGGGCCTGATCGATGGTGCTATGATCACGACAAGGGGACATAAATTTTACTCCGAAATGTGGATGGTTTAGCCAAAAAATTGCAAGGCTAAGGCAACCTCAACCCCAACGGTGGCCAGGTACTAAGAGGTGCGAATGACTGGCAGGCCCAGCGCGTGGACCACATAATGCAATGCCCGCAGGACGAAATCATACATCGCAATCTGGCCCGTGGCCGCCGCCGGAAAAGATCAGGGCTCAAGGTGTCCATGGCTATATCTTTCTCACCGGTTTGTGTAACGAGAGGATTTGCATAACTATCTACTAGAAGGTAGTCAAGTAGAACTTGAAGTCAAATTTATGGATTGCATCTTTGGTCCAGGCGCGTGGGATGAGCCGTAATGGATCCTCCTTTTGCTGGCTGGCCATTACCGGTGTGATGGCGGTATGATCCACCTTGCCTGTACTGCACAGGCCATTGGAAAGACGGATTATGAATGAAACGAAGCCATTGGGGAAAACGGCTGAGGCCTTGACCGATACCTTTATGGAGCTGGTTATGGAGCGCGGCTATAACGCGGTCAGTTATGCGGACCTGGCCAAGCGTCTGGGTATCCGTACCGCCAGTATTCATTATCATTTTCCTGCCAAAAGTGACCTGGGGATGACGGTGCTCCACCGTTATCAGGACGGGGCATTTAGTACATTGGAGCCATTGACCCCCGGGGATGCGCAAAGTTATCGCGATGCCTTTGATAATATGCTGATCCCGGTGCGATCCCTGGCTAAAATGCAATCCGCCAGCTGTCTTGTAGGTGTGCTGGGGGCCGAATTTGCCAGTCTTCCAGATGGCTTGAAAGCGGGGGTGAGCCAGTTTTTTGAAACACAACAACAATACCTTACCCGCTTGCTGAGCGGGGGCCGGGATGCGGGCGCATTCATATTTGATGGCGATGCCGAGGCCATGGCAAAAGTTATAGCATCGACCCTGCAAGGGGCCATTCTGATCAAAAAATCCCGTGGCGATGTGCATTATATGGATAGCATATTGGACAGCCTGAAGGCCATCATCATGCCAGGTTAATTTATTAATTTTCAACCTTCGCCGTCCCTCAGGGTGAGGGGAATGCGCTTCCATAGGTGTAATTGCCCGGCTTGTCCGGGTAATCCAGTTTTGCGTTGTTGCCGCTCTCGATGGCCGGAACCCGTCCGGCAATGACAGGCGTGGGGCTGTAACAATCAATATACCCCCCCAGCACCAGTATGGGATAAGTATGTGTAATCCTCACCCCAAAACCAACGGTGTTATCCCGGGCATGGTGTTATCCACGGGCAATAAGGGGCAACCCTTACCCTTCGGCCATCCTGTCGCTACCCCTAAAATGCCCCTAAACGAGACAAAACCTACCCTTAAACGCCTCTCATTTACCCTTGCTTACCCCTTGTAAAGGCGGGGATAAAACCAAAAAACCCCCGCCAAGACGGCGAGGGTTACAATGGTGCATTTTGTATGTGAATTACCGTGGAGGCATGCGGGCGCCGGCATCCAGACGAATGTTCTCGGCATTGATGTAATCGTTTTCAACCAGACAGGCGGCAAATTCGCCATATTCTTCGGGGCGGCCAAAGCGCGCCGGGAATTGCACATGAGAGCGCAAGCTCTCTTTGACCTCGGGGGGCAGGCTTTCATAGATCGGGGTATCGAAAAATCCCGGCAGAATAACGTTACAACGTATGCCTTCGCGGGCAAGGTCGCGGGCAATTGGCAGCGTCATGCCGACAATGCCGCCCTTGGAGGCCGAGTAGGCCACCTGGCCGATCTGCCCGTCCTGCGCTGCCACTGAAGCGGTGTTGACGATCACGCCACGGCCACTATCGCCCAGCGGGTCCAGTGTCATCATCCCGGCGGCGGATTTGGACAGGCACATAAAAGTACCCACCAGATTGATATTGATCACCAATTGGAAATCGCTGATGCGGTGCGCATTGATTTCCCCGGTTTTACGGTTGCGCCCGGCGGTTTTGGCGGCCCAGCCAATCCCGGCACAATTGATCATGATGCGCTCTTGACCATGTTTTGCACGGGCCAGCGCAAAGCCGGCATCAACGCTGGCCTCGTCGGCCACATTAACTTTGGCAAACGCGCCGCCGATTTCCCCGGCGACCATATTGCCGCGCTCTTCATTGAGGTCAAACAGGGTAACTTTGGCCCCTTTTGCCGCCAAAACCCGGGCGGTGGCTTCGCCCAGCCCGGAGGCGCCGCCAGTGACAATAGCGGAAATTTCAGAATTGATTTTCATAACTGTGCCTTCTCTTTGCCGTAATCAATTGGTCATATCGGGGACATATTCTAATGGACCCTATGGAGGCATGTTATCGCAATGACCGAAGAACCCAACAGCCTTGATGCAGGTTTTGAGCGCGAAATGATCATTAATCTTCCGCTGGTGCTGGAAACGCCCAAACGAAGACCGCCGCGCCGCTTCTGGCCAAAGTTCTGGGCGACCATGGGCAAGGTTCCATTTTCCGAGGAACTGGGCGCAGCCTGGTATTGCGCCACYGAYGAACAAACGCCAACGCGTGTCAAAGGGGTGCTGTTCGCGGCGCTGGCCTATTTTGTGCTGCCCACTGACCTGATCCCGGATTTCATTGCCGGGCTTGGCTTTACCGATGATGCTACGGTGCTGGCCACGGCCATGGGCATGGTCAGTGTGCATATTAAACCTTACCATAGCGATGCATCGCGCGCCCTGTTGCGCCGCCCGGTAAAGGTCAGCACAGGTTGAGCGCGCCATTTGCCCTGGCCCTGCATGGCGGTGCCGGGCCAATCCGCAATACTGACCAGTCTCGCGAAATGGCCAATATGGGTGCACTTCTGGATGAAGGCCGTGTGATGCTTTCCAAAGGGGCGGCCTCTGTCGAGGTGGTGGTGGCGATGATCCGTGGCCTGGAGGAAGCCGGCTATTATATCGCCGGCAAAGGGGCCGCGCCCAATCGCGATGGAAAGTATGAGCTGGATGCATCCATTATGGATGGCCAGAAACGCCGCGCCGGGGCGGTATGTGCCCTCTCTGGCTTTCGCTCTCCSATTGCAGCGGCCCGGGCAGTAATGGACAAAACGCCTCATGTATTGCTAGCCGGGGCCGGGGCCGCAAAGTTTTGTGCTGAGGCGGGCCTTGAGCCAGTGAACGATCCGCAAAGCTATTACACGCCAGCGGCAAGATCGCAGGCTTCCACCGATGCGCTCAGCCATGGCACCGTGGGGTGTGTGGCGCTGGACCGCGCCGGGGCTTTGTGCGCGGGGACTTCCACAGGCGGGGTACTGAACAAAATGCCGGGCCGGGTGGGTGATGCACCGCTGATTGGTGCCGGGACCTGGGCGGACGAGCGTGTGGCTATTTCCTGTACCGGGCAGGGCGAATATTTCATCCGTGCGGCCGTCGCCGCCGATGTTTCGGCACGTATGAAATATGCCGGCATGAGCGTAGATGCTGCTGCTGCAGGGGCGCTGGTCGATATGGAACGCCAGGGCGGTGATGGCGGATTGATTGCGGTGGATGCGGCGGGGCGGATCGCCTTGCCGTTTATTTCCCATGGCATGCGCCGGGCGGCCTGTGACAGCGCGGGAAATGTCACCGTTATGGTGTTTCGTTAAGGCTGGGTTAAGCCGGTATACGCTTTGATAGCGCGCTTGAAGGATGGAATATGCGCCCGTTATTTTCTTTTGTAATATCCCTGTTGATGGTGGCGGCCGGTGCCTACGGTGCCCATGCTGCCAATGGCCCAAAACTGCATCAGACCTACAAGGACTGGGCGGTTTTCACCATTAAAAGCGGCACTGATAACCTGTGTTATGTGCGCAGCTTCGCCCAGGACAAGGCCCCCAAAAATGTTGATCATGGGGATGTGATATTTTTTGTAACTTCGTGGAAATCCGGCGGTGATAAACACCAGCCCAGCCTGATGACCGGCTATACTCTGAAGGCAACGCCGCCGCCAAAAGCGCGGGTAGGCTCGACGCGGATCACTATGTATACCGATGGCAATGAGGCCTTTATCGAGGAAACCAGTGACGAGCGAAAGCTGATCAATGCCATGAAAAAAGGCTCGCTTTTGCGGGTTGAGGCACGATCCAAACGTGGCACCGCCACCACCTATGAATTTTCACTTTCGGGCATCACCGCCGCACTGCAAAAAGCTGACGCGCTTTGTAAATAACGCTATAAGGCGGCCATGACCGAGACCATTACAAAACCTTCCCTGGCGGGCATGGACCGCGATGCCTTGCGCGAAGCTGTGCTGGGCGTGGGCGTGCCCCAAAAGCAGGTGCGCATGCGCGTAGGCCAGCTTTGGCGTTGGATTTATTATACCGGCGTGACCGATTTTGAGGCCATGACCGACATTGCCAAACCGTTGCGCGCCGCGCTTGCCGAGGGCCATACACTGGACCGTCCGGCGCTTGGCGAACGACAGGTTTCCAAAGACGGCACGCGCAAATATCTGATTAAACTTGGCCCGGGGATCGAGGTCGAGGCGGTTTATATTCCAGGCGTTGGTCGTTCGGGTGCCTTGTGCATTTCTTCGCAAGTAGGCTGCACGCTGAACTGTACGTTTTGCCATACCGGCACCCAGGCTTTGGTGCGCAATCTGACCGCCGCCGAGATCGTTACCCAGATTATGACCGCCCGCGATGATCTTGATGACTGGCCTAAAGCGCCAAAGGATATGGAAAGTCGCGCCATTACCAATATCGTCTTTATGGGTATGGGCGAGCCGCTTTATAATCTTGAAAATGTTGCCGCCGCCATGGCCATCCTGAGCGATGGCGAGGGCATTGCCATTTCGCGCCGCCGCATCACCGTTTCCACCTCTGGCGTGGTGCCTAAAATGCATGATCTGGGCGAGAAGACCCAGGCCATGCTGGCCATTTCCCTGCATGCGGTGAATGATGAATTGCGCGATGAACTGGTGCCGGTCAATAAGGCTTACCCCTTGAAAGATTTACTAAATGCCTGTCGCACCTATCCCGGTGCCTCAAATGCCCGGCGCATCACCTTTGAATACGTGATGCTCAAAGGCGTGAATGATAGTGATGATGAGGCACGCAAGCTGGTACAATTGCTGCGTGGCATTCCGGCCAAGATCAATCTGATTCCGTTCAATCCCTGGCCCGGTGCACCTTATGAATGCTCAAGCTGGGAGCGCATTGAAACCTTTGCTGAGATCGTCAACAAGGCTGGCTATGCCTCGCCGATCCGCACCCCGCGCGGCCGCGATATTGATGCAGCATGCGGACAATTGCGCTCGGAAAGCATTAAAAAACGAGCCAGTGAACGCTTAAAAGAACGCTTGGCGGCGCAGGAGGCATCATGAAGTTTCCGCCGCCACCCCTGAAAACTGAACGTCTGGTACTGCGGGCTTTGCAAGCCTCGGATGCGGCGGATTTGCACATCGCCTTTAGCGATGCAGAGGTTTGCAAATACTGGTCACATGCCCCGTACACATCGGTGGCGCAATCGCAAAAACGTGTGGCTGACAACATCGCCTGGACCGAAAGTTTGACCTGGGCCATTACTATGGGGGAAGGCCAGTCTGCCCTTGGCTGGGTGATCTTGCAGTCAGGCCGYGAGGCGCGCATTGCCGAACTTGGCTATATCCTGCGCCGCGATGCCTGGGGGCAGGGGATCATGGCCGAAGCCGCCAAGGCAGTGGTCAATTATGGTTTTGAAGTAGAAGGCATGCGCCGCATTTTTGCCGATGCAGACCCGGATAATATCGGCTCCATCCGCGTAGCCGAGAAATGCGGTATGACTTATGAAGGCCGCCTCAAAGGCAATTGGGACACCCATATCGGGGTGCGCGACAGCCTGATTTATGGCCGGGTTGAGCTGGCTGACTAGTGCCTTAGTGTTGTCATTACCGGACTTGTTCCGGTAATCCAGAATTTGTGACATGAAAACTGGATCACCCGAATAAATCGGGTGATGACAAATTGAGATGTATTGGTAATGCCCGCCTAACCTAGCTCTTGCTTCAACGCCCCTAGGCATTGTTCCACATTTGCCGGACAGGCGCTGGCCCCCATAAGGCCGATGCGCCAGACCTTTCCTGCCAGCGCTCCAAGGCCGGCACCGATCTCAAGATCATGTTTTTCCAGCAGGTTTTTACGGATTGCCGCTTCGTCGGTGACACGTTCTGGAATGCACACGGTGTTGAGCTGCGGCAGGCGATAATCCGGCTCGACCAGAAAGGAAAAGCCCAGCGCCTCCAAACCCTCGCGCAACGCCTCGTGTTGGGTTTGGTGGCGCGCAAAGGCGGCCTCCAGCCCTTCTTCATGCAGCATTAACAGCCCTTCATGCAAAGCGTACATGGCATTGATCGGCGCGGTGTGGTGGTACGATCTACCGCTTTTCTTTGCGCTACCGCTATCGCTATTTGAGCGCGGCCCCTCCCAGTAATTCATCACCAAAGAGAGATCCAAAAACCAGCTTTGCACGGGCGTAACGCGCGCCTCGATAGCGGCAATGGCGCGCGGACCAAAGCTGATCGGCGAGAGGCCCGGCGGCACGGAGAGGCATTTTTGCGTGCCTGAATAAATCGCATCCACGCCCCATTCATCCACTTTCACCGGCACCCCGCCAAGGGATGTTACCGCATCCACAATCGTCAGACAGTCATGCTCGCGGGCCAGGGTGCACAGGACTTTGGCATCCGACAAAACGCCTGTGGAGGTTTCGGCATGGACAAAGGCCAGTATTTTGGCTTCGGGGTGCGCCTTTAGGGTGTCCTCCACCTTTTGCGGATCCACCGGCTTGCCCCAGTCATCACTGATCACCACGGCGGTTGCGCCTGCGCGGGTGACGTTTTCCACCATCCGCCCACCAAAAACGCCATTGACGCAAACTACCACCGTATCGCCGGGCTCAATCAGATTGACAAAACAGGTTTCCATGCCCGCTGACCCCGGCGCGGAAACCGGAAAGGTCAGTGCATTTTCAGTCTGAAAGGCAAAGCGCAACAGGGTTTTGATCTCGTCCATCAGGGTGATGAATTGCGGATCCAGATGACCAACCGTTGGCCGCGCCATGGCCTCTAAAATACGGGCGGGAACATCGGAAGGACCCGGCCCCATCAGGGTTTTGGGGGTGGGGTGAAACGGTTTCATGGGCGGCGTCCTTTTGGGGCGTTATCAAAATAAAAGCAGGCACGATGCTTTTGTCATTGTCGGACTCGTTCCGACAATCCAGTAGAGAATTAAACCTGATCTGGATTACCCGGACAAGCCGGGTAATGACAAATATGTGTTTCCAGCGCTCATATAGCGAAGCGATAGAGCCTTAAACGTATAATGTTTAGAACAAGGGTGCGACGGCACCCCGGCGATCGTTCGCCGCCCCATCGGAGGCGTGCGCAACGCGCATTGCCGCGAGATCAGGGAAATGGTGGCGGGGGGGAGATTTGAACTCCCGACCTCAGGATTATGAG
>NVVU01000014.1 GCA_002733485.1 Robiginitomaculum sp. | reverse complement strand
GCAGGCGGGGTTGTTGGCGGCTGGGATAACCTGAAAGCCATTATTCCCGGTGGATCGTCTGTGCCGTGTCTTCCACGCGATATTTGCGATACGGTTTTGATGGATTTTGATGCCCTTAAAGAGCACAAATCCGGCCTTGGCACGGCGGCGGTGATTGTGATGGACCAAAGCACCGACATGGTGCGGGCAATCACGCGGCTGGCGTATTTCTACAAGCATGAAAGCTGTGGCCAATGCACGCCGTGCCGCGAAGGCACTGGCTGGATGTGGCGGGTTTTGACCCGGATGTGCGAAGGCAAGGCCGAAATGGCCGAGATCGACATGTTGCTGGACGTTTCCCAGGAGATTGAGGGCCACACCATTTGCGCCCTTGGCGATGCGGCGGCGTGGCCGGTGCAGGGCCTGATCCGGCATTTTCGGCATGAAATTGAAGACAAGATTAACACCTATCGCGCGGGCAAATCTGTCCATGCGGTGGCGGCGGAGTAGGGCGATGGATATGGAACGTACATCCCATGTTGTCATTGCCCGGTTTATCCGGGCAATCCAGTTTTTTTTCAATCTGGATTACCGGGACAAGCCCGGTAATGACAATATACGTCATTCCGGCGAAGGCCGGAATCCAGACATGAGTCACAACTGGACCCCGGCCTGCGCCGGGGTGACGCAGTGGAGGGGAATATAATGGGATCAGTTGGACCTCTACAGTTAATTGTCGTCTTGTTTTATCTGTTTATTGTGGTGTTTCCTATCTGGAAAATTATCAGTCGGCTGGGATATTCTGGGTGGCTTTCCCTTCTTTCTTTTATTCCCGTTGTGAATTTGGTTTTTCTATGGGTGCTTGCTTTTTCTAAGTGGCCTATTGAAAACATAAACAAGATGAGTTTGCCCAATGAGTGAGCTGCGCAAGGTTAATGTGGACGGCAAGGAAATCGAAGTTCCGGGCCATTACACGCTGATGCAGGCCTGCGAGGAAGCGGGTGCGGAAATTCCACGGTTTTGCTATCACGAGCGCCTGTCGGTGGCTGGCAATTGTCGCATGTGTCTGGTCGAATGGGTGGGCGCACCCAAGCCGATGGCGTCGTGCGCCATGTCGGTTAACGATCTGCGCCCCAATCGTGATGGCACACCGGCGAATATCCGCACCGATAGTGCGGTGGTCAAAAAAGCCCGCGAAGGGGTGATGGAATTTTTACTGATCAATCACCCGCTGGATTGCCCGATCTGTGATCAGGGCGGCGAATGTGATTTGCAGGATCAGGCGGTGGCCTATGGCCGCTCGCACACCCGCTATGACGAAGTTAAACGCGCCGTGGAAGAGAAAAACATGGGGCCATTGGTAAAAACCAATATGACCCGGTGCATTCAATGCACCCGCTGTGTGCGCTTTATTACCGAAATTGCCGGGGTTGAAGAACTGGGCCTGATCAATCGCGGCGAAGGGGCCGAAATCACCACCTATTTACAGGCCAATCTGACGTCGGAACTTTCCGGCAATGTGATTGATCTGTGCCCGGTGGGCGCGCTCACCTCGCGCCCTTATGCGTTTAACGCCCGGCCGTGGGAGCTGAATAAAACCGAAAGCGTCGATGTGATGGATGCCGTGGGCAGCAATATTCGTATTGATGCACGCGGTGCCGAAGTAATGCGGATTTTGCCGCGCAACCATGACGATGTGAACGAGGAATGGATTTCTGACAAAACCCGTTTTGTCTGGGATGGCCTGAAACGCCAGCGGCTGGACAAGCCCTATGTTCGTGAAAATGGCAAATTGCGCGAAGCCAGTTGGGGCGAAGCTCTGGATGTTGTGGCAAAACGCCTAAAAGGCGATCCGGAACGCATCGCCGCCATTGCCGGGGATTTGTGCGATATGGAAAGCATGAAAGCCTTAAAAGACCTTTTGGGGTCGTTGGGTGTAACCTCCATGGATTGCCGCGTTGATGGCGCGGCTATTGGCGGGCAGGGGCGCGAGGGCTACCTCTTCAACTCTCGCATTGCCGGGATTGACGAGGCCGACGCGATCTTGCTGATCGGCACCAATCCTCGGCTGGAGGCCTCTATCATCAATGCCCGTATTCGCGGCGCATGGCTGCATGGCGAGGCCGAGATTGCCATGATCGGCGAGGCCGCCGATCTGACCTATCCTTACGAACATCTGGGCACAGGCCCCGCCGACATTGCGGCCTTTGCGGGTAAGCGCGGCGGCTTTACCGCCAAGTTCAAAAAGGCCAAACGGCCTATGATTATTATCGGCATGGGCGCTTTAGCGCGGCCTGACGGGGCGCAGGTTTTGCGTGCCGCTGGTGAACTGGCGGCCAAAATGAATGTGGTGCGCGAAGACTGGAACGGCTTTAACGTGCTGCACACGGCGGCGGCGCGGGTTGGCGGGCTGGATATTGGCTTTATTCCCTCCAATGGTGGCAAGGATGTCGCCGGGATTTTAAAAGCCGCCAGCACTGGCGAGATGGACACGGTCTATCTTCTGAGCGCTGACGAAATTGATATGAGCGCCCTTGGCAAGGCCTTCGTGATTTATCAGGGCAGCCATGGCGATGCCGGGGCGCACCGTGCCGATGTCATTTTGCCGGGTGCGGCCTATACGGAAAAAGACGCGCTTTATACCAATACCGAAGGGCGCATGCAGGACGGGGTCCGGGCGGTTTTCCCCAAGGGAGAGGCGCGCGAAGACTGGGCCATTATCCGCGCCCTTTCCGATACGGTGGACCGCACCTTGCCCTATGATGATCTGGACGCCTTGCGCGCCACCATCCGCCGCCCGGATGCAGCAGCGTTTGATCCGGCAAAACTTGGCAAAGCGGGCAAAGTTACGGCCAAGCCCTTTGCCTCGCCCATTACCGATTATTACATGACCAACCCGATTGCCCGGGCCAGCGCCACCATGGCGGCCTGTGCATCCAATGCGGTCGGCATAGCGCAGGCGGCGGAGTAGGGATATGGCTGATTTTTTCACCATGCTGTTTGACACCTCCACGGCGCTGGGCTGGACCGTGGTTACCCTTCTCAAGGTTTTGGGATTCGTGGTTGTCCTTTTGATTTCATTGGCATTTATTCTGCTGGCCGACCGCAAGATCTGGGCCGCTGTGCAAATGCGTAAAGGGCCAAATGTGGTCGGCGCGTTCGGGCTTCTGCAATCCTTTGCCGACTTTCTCAAATTTGCCTTCAAAGAAGTCATCATCCCGGCGGGTACCGACAAGTTTATCTTTATCATGGCGCCGTTCCTGTCCCTGGTAATGGCGTTTATCGCCTGGGCAGTGATCCCGGTGGCCCCGGGCTGGGTAGTGTCTGATCTGAACGTCGGGATTTTGTATCTGCTGGCGATTTCATCGCTGGGGGTTTACGGGATTATCCTGGGCGGCTGGGCATCAAACTCCAAATATTCCTTTTTGGGCGCACTGCGTTCGACCGCGCAAATGGTCTCCTATGAAGTCTCCATTGGCTTTGTCATTGTTACCGTTTTGCTGCTCGCCGGTTCCATGAACCTTAGCGATATTGTCGAGGCACAGGCGGGCGGCTTCTGGCACTGGAACGGCATTGCGTTATCGCCGATCACGCTGGTGATGTTGCCGATGATGGTAGTGTTCTTTATTTCGGCGCTGGCCGAAACCAACCGTCCGCCATTTGATCTGCCCGAGGCCGAATCCGAACTGGTGGCAGGCTATCAGGTTGAATATTCTTCGACGCTGTATCTGCTCTTTATGATCGGCGAATATCTTAACATTGTACTGATGTGCTCCATGGTGACCATCCTGTTCCTTGGTGGCTGGCACGCGCCCATTGATGTTGCGCCCTTTACCTGGATACCGCCGGTGTTCTGGTTCGCCTTCAAGACGTTGTTTGTCTTTTTTCTGTTCGCCATGGTGAAGGCCATCGTGCCCCGGTATCGCTATGACCAGTTGATGCGGCTGGGCTGGAAAGTGTTCCTGCCCATGTCCATGGGTGCGGTGGTTCTGGTGTCCGCCTGGGTTGTTTTTGCGCAAGGGGGTGCCTGAGATGAGCGCCGTTATCCGCTTCGTTCGCAGTGCGTTATTGCTGGATTTCTTAAGTGCGTTTGCGCTGGCGATGCGCTATTTCTTCCGCCCCAAACCCACGCTGAACTATCCTTTTGAAAAAGGCCCGCTCAGCCCGCGCTTTCGTGGCCAGCACGTGTTGCGCCGTTATGACAGCGGCGAAGAACGCTGCATCGCCTGTAAACTGTGCGAGGCCATTTGCCCGGCCCAGGCGATCACCATCGAGGCTGAACCGCGTGTGGATGGATCGCGCCGTACCACCCGCTATGACATCGACATGACCAAATGCATTTATTGCGGGTTTTGTCAGGAGGCCTGTCCGGTGGATGCCATTGTCGAGGGGCCAAACTTTGAATATGCCACCGAAACCCGTGAAGAGCTGTTCTATGACAAGGACAAGCTGTTGGATAACGGTGATCGCTGGGAGCGTGAAATTGTACAAAACCTCAAACTTGATGAGCCGTACCGGTAACATCATGAGGCATTGGAGAGCATAATGGATCTGGCCGTTTTACTTCCTGCAGTGGCGTTTTACGTCTTTGCTGGTGCTGCCATTGCGTTTGCATTTGGCGTGGTCTCGGCGCGCAATCCGGTGCGCTCGGTATTATTCCTGATCATGACGTTTTTTTCCGCCGCCGGTCTGTTTGTGCTGATGGGGGCCGAGTTTCTGGCGATGATTTTGATCATGGTCTATGTGGGCGCGGTGGCGGTATTATTCCTGTTTGTGGTGATGATGCTGGACATTGATTTTGTCGAGATGCGCCAGGGTTTTGCYGATTATCTTCCCTTGGGCGGGCTGCTCGCCTTTATTCTGACGGTCGAGCTGATCGTGCTGGGGGCGAGCTGGCATGTCAGCGCCAAGGCCGAGGGGTTAAGACAAGCGCCCATAAGTGGGGATACGGATAACCTGCGCGCCATATCCGAAGTGCTGTATACTGATTACGCTTTCTTTATCGAGGCGGCGGGGCTGGTCCTGCTGGTGGCGATGATCGGCGCGATTGTGCTGACGAACTTTCATAAAAAAGGCGTTAAACGACAGAATATTTCGGCGCAGGTGGCGCGTAAAGCCGAAGACGGCGTGGAACTGGTTAATGTCAAACCGGGCCAAGGAATTTAGGGGAAGTATGATGGAAATCGGGCTTGTTCACTATCTGGCGGTAGCCGCTATTATTTTCTCCACCGGGGTTTTTGGCATTTTTGTCAATCGCAAGAACGTCATCGTCATTTTGATGTCGGTGGAGCTTATCCTGTTGTCAGTTAATATCAATTTTGTGGCGTTYTCCACCCATTTGCATGATCTGGGCGGACAGATATTCGCGCTCTTTGTGCTTACCGTGGCGGCGGCTGAGGCCGCCGTGGGGCTGGCCATTCTGGTCGCTTACTTTCGTAATCGCGGCAATATTGCCGTCTCAAATATCAATCTGATGAAGGGTTGAGCGGGCCATGTATCTGATCATCGTTTTCGGGCCATTGCTGGGCGCCCTGATTGCCGGCCTTTTTGGTCGTATTATTGGCGACCGGGCGGCGCAATTGGTCACCACGGGCTTTCTCATCCTTTCGGCATTGCTCTCGCTTTATGCCTTTAAATCTGTGGCCTATGACGGGCATGAACAACTGATACAGGTGTTCAACTGGTTCTCGGTGGGCGACTTTAAGGCCAATTGGGCGCTGCGCGTCGATACCCTGACTGCAGTGATGCTGGTGGTGGTGACGTTTGTTTCTTCACTGGTGCATGTCTATTCCTGGGGCTATATGGCCGAGGACCCGCATAAGGCGCGTTTCTTTGCCTATTTGTCGTTCTTTACCTTTGCCATGCTGATGCTGGTGACCGCCAACAACTTCCTGCAAATGTTCTTTGGCTGGGAAGGGGTGGGCCTRGCCTCATACCTGTTAATCGGGTTCTGGTATAAAAAGCCTGAGGCCAACGCCGCCGCCATCAAGGCATTTGTCACCAACCGGGTGGGCGATTTTGGCTTCGCCCTTGGCATTTTCACCATTTTTGCGGTCTTTGGTTCCGTGGATTTTGATACGGTTTTTGCCGCCGCCCCGGATAAGGTCGGCCAGAGCATTCCATTTTTATGGATGCACTTTAACGCCATCGAGCTGATCGCATTTTTGCTATTCATCGGTGCCATGGGCAAATCGGCGCAATTCTTCCTGCACGTCTGGTTGCCCGACGCTATGGAAGGCCCAACGCCGGTTTCCGCCCTTATCCACGCCGCCACCATGGTAACGGCAGGTGTGTTTTTGGTGGCCCGCGCCGCGCCTATTTTTGATCTGGCCCCCCATGCTAGCCTGTTTGTCACGGTGATTGGTGGCATGACGGCGTTTTTTGCCGCCACCATTGGGCTGGTGCAAAACGATATCAAACGGGTAATCGCCTATTCCACCTGTTCGCAACTGGGCTATATGTTTATGGCGGGCGGGCTTGGGCTTTATGACGCCGCCATATTTCACCTCTTTACCCATGCGTTTTTCAAGGCGCTGTTGTTCCTGGGCGCGGGCTCGGTGATCATCGGCATGCACCATGAACAGGACATGCGCAAAATGGGGGGCATTTACAAAAAAATGCCATTGACTTGGATTGCCATGATTATTGGCACCATTGCGCTGACCGGGGTGGGGATACCGGGCACAGACTTTGGCTTTGCCGGGTTCTTCTCCAAGGATGCCATTATCGAAGGCGCCTGGGAGGCCGGTGTGGCCGGCACGCCCTTTGGGTATGAGGCCTTCTGGATTGGCGTTGCTGCCGCGTTGATGACGTCGTTTTATTCCTGGCGGGTGATTTTCATGACGTTTCATGGCACCTATCGCGGACCAAAAGAAGTTTTGGACCATGCGCACGAATCGCCGCGTTCCATGCTGGTGCCTTTGGCTTTGCTTTCCGTTGGGGCGATCTTTGCCGGCGTGATCTTTGCCGGTGATTTCATTGGCGATAAACAGGCCGGTTTCTGGCGCGGCTCCACGGTGATTGAGGCCACAGCGGCTCCGGCCCATGATGCTGCCCCCGTGACCGGTGAGCACGCCATTGCCTCCAGCTCTCATGAAGCGGTTGCCAGTGAAGGCGAGCACGCAGGCGGTGAGCATGTGCCGACCTGGGTCGCCTGGACGCCATTTGTGGTGACTCTGATCGGATTCTTGATTGCCTGGTATATGTATATTACCCACGAAGGCCTTGGGGCCCGCATGGCCGCGAACAGCCGTATCGTTCACCCGTTTCTTTATAATAAATGGTATTTCGACGAGCTCTACGATTTTGTTCTGGTGCGCGGCGCGCGTAAATTGGGTGATTTCTTCTGGAAGACCGGCGATCAACGCCTTATTGATGGCTTTGGTCCCAATGGCTTTGCCGCCACCACCCTGGCCAGCGCCAAGCGCATCGCCAAATTGCAAACCGGGTTTTTATACCATTATGCCTTTGTGATGCTGTTGGGTCTGGTGGGCTTTGTCACCTGGATTCTGGTTTCCACACCGGTTGGGGGGCACTGAGATGAACGCGCTTCCACACATTCTTTCGCTGATTACCTTCCTGCCGCTGGTGGGCGCTCTGATCCTGCTGGTGTTTCGCGCCAGCGCCCGGGGTGAAGATGCCGACGTTATCGACCGCAATGCCCCCAGCGTGGCGCTGGCCACCAGTCTGATTACCTTTGGCCTCTCTATCTGGGCACTGATGGACTTCAACATGGCGGACCCGGGCTTTCAGTTYGTCGAAAAGGCGAACTGGTTTGGCGGCATGTCCTATCATCTGGGTGTTGATGGCATTTCTCTGTCGCTGATCGTGCTGACCACCTTTTTGATGCCGCTATGCTTTATTGCCAGCTGGGGCGTGGTGAAAAAGCGCGTCACCGAATATATGGTGGCGTTTCTGATCCTGGAAACCCTGATGATCGGGGTGTTTGCCTCCCTCGACATTGTGATGTTCTATATTTTCTTCGAGGCAGGCCTGATCCCCATGTTCCTGATCATCGGGGTATGGGGCGGACCGGACCGGGTCTATGCGGCGTTTAAATTCTTTCTCTATACCCTGCTGGGTTCGGTGCTGATGCTCATTGCCGTGGTGGCGATGATCCTTACCGCCGGTACCACCGATATGACGGTGCTGCTGGATTATCAATTCCCGGTGGGGATGCAGACCTGGCTGTGGCTGGGCTTCTTTGCCTCTTTTGCGGTGAAAATGCCCATGTGGCCGTTCCACACCTGGCTGCCCGATGCCCACGTACAGGCCCCGACGGCCGGTTCGGTTATTCTGGCGGGGGTTTTGCTGAAAATGGGTGGCTACGGGTTTATCCGTTTCTCGCTGCCCATGTTCCCTGATGCCTCACACACTTTTGCGCCGCTCATTTTTACCCTGTCAGTGATCGCTATCATCTACACTTCCCTGGTGGCGTTTCGCCAAACCGATATGAAAAAGCTGATTGCCTATTCATCGGTGGCGCATATGGGCTTTGTCACCATCGGGATATTCTCGATGAATGTCATTGGCGTTCAGGGCGCGATGTTCCAGATGATCAGCCACGGGATTGTCTCGGGTGCCTTGTTCCTGATCGTCGGGGTGATTTATGATCGTATGCATACCCGTGAGATTGCCGCCTATGGCGGTCTGGTGCATCGCATGCCGGTCTATGCTGCGGTGTTTATGCTGTTCACCATGGCCAATGTTGGCCTGCCGGGCACGTCTGGCTTTATAGGTGAATTTCTGACCATGGTTGGTGGTTATCTGGTGAATAGCTGGATTGCCTTTGGCGCCGCCTTTGGGGTGATCCTGTCGGCGGTTTATGCCCTGACACTTTATAAGCGGGTCATGTATGGCACCATCACCAATCCCAAGCTGAACGACATTAATGACATGGTACGGCGTGAGGTGATCACCTTTGCACCCTTGGTGGTCGTCACCATTTTATTCGGGCTGTGGCCCTCTCTTGTTACCGATTTTACCGGACCGGCTGTGGAGGCGCTTGTCGAGCACATCGCCGCCATTGCACCGGCCATACAATAGGACGGCGTGATGACATCCTTTATGTCCAATCTCTCACCCATCGGCCCCGAAGTGGCGCTGACCTTAACGGCGCTGGCTCTTCTGGTGGGCGGGGCCATGCGGGGCGAACGGGCCAGCAATATGATCAGCTGGATCAGCGTGGCGGTCCTGGTGGGCGCGGCAATTTTCGGGCTGAAATCGGCGGGCGCGGACCCGGTGCAGGTCTTTGGCGGCGCATTGATTTTGGACAAATTGGCGCTGTTTGCCAAAACCGCCATCCTGTTATCGGCGGCTTTGGTGCTGGTCATTGGCGCGGGCTTTTTGCAGATCGAAAAAATTATCAAATATGAATATGCCATTCTGATTTTGCTGGCCACCCTGGGCATGATGGTCATGGTTTCGGCCAATGATCTGTTGACGCTTTATGTGGGGCTTGAGCTGCAATCCCTGGCCCTGTATGTGCTGGCCGCCTTTAATCGCTCCTCATTGCGGGCATCCGAGGCCGGGCTGAAATATTTTGTGCTGGGGGCGCTGTCCTCTGGTCTTCTGCTTTATGGCATGTCGATGATTTACGGCTTTGCCGGCACCACCCGCTTTGCTGGCATTGCCGATGCGGCCCATCTGGATGCTTCCATGGGGCTGGTGATCGGCATAGTCTTTGTGCTCAGCGGTCTGGCCTTTAAAATTTCGGCAGTGCCGTTTCATATGTGGACGCCAGACGTTTATCAGGGCGCGCCAACACCAGTAACGGCGTTCTTTGCCTCGGCCCCAAAATTTGCCGCCATTGTGTTGATTGCCCGCCTGCTGCTGGGGCCGTTTGCCGACATGATGGTGCAATGGCAACAAGTGCTGGTGGCGCTTAGCGTTCTTTCCATGACGGTGGGGTATTTTGGCGCGATAATGCAGCGCAATATCAAGCGCCTGATGGCCTATTCCTCGATTGCCAATATGGGCTATGCCATGATCGCCCTGGCGGCGGGCAGCCAACGCGGGCTGGAGGCATTATTGCTTTATATGGGGCTTTATCTGATCACCACTTTGGGCATGTTTGCCTGCATTCTGGCCATGCGCCAAAGCGAAGGTATGGTGGAAAATATTGATGATCTGGCGGGCCTGTCTCAAACCCGGCCCGGCCTGGCCCTGAGCTTTAGTCTATTATTGTTCTCTATTTCGGGTCTGCCACCTCTGGCCGGTTTTTTCGGGAAATTGTATATATTCCTGGCGGCGGTCGAGGGCGGCCTTCTCTGGCTGGCCATTTATGGCGCGGTGCTTAGCGTGGTTGGTGCGTTCTACTATTTGCGCATTGTTAAAATCATGTGGTTTGATGAGGCGGCACCTGCTTTTGTCACCCCTGCCTTTGTCTTGCCCTTAACGGCCGGGGTAGCGGCATTTTTTATGCTGCCGGGGGCGGTTTGGTTGCTGCCCGCGCTTGAACGTTGGGCACAGGCGGCTTCGGCCAGCCTGTTTTAGGTGAGACCACCCATCAAACACTATTCCACGCTGGATAGTACTAATGAAGAAGCCAAACGGCGGGGCACGGCGGGCGAAACCGGTCCGTTGTGGATAATCACGGATCACCAGACCCATGGCCGGGGGCGACGCTCGCGGCACTGGCAAAGCCCGGCGGGCAATCTGGCGGCAACCGGGCTATATCATTGGGCAGGGCCGTTATTGCGCTCGGCGCAATTGGGCTTTGCGGCGGCACTGGCGGCCACCGATACCCTGTCGTCCTTTGTGCGTGATCCTGATGCGTTGACGATAAAATGGCCCAATGATATTTTGCTGAATGGTGCCAAGATCGCCGGTATATTGCTGGAATCGGGGGCATCGCGCCACGGCGGGCACTGGATTGCGGTTGGTATCGGGATCAATCTGGCCAAGGCCCCTGACGATCTGCCATATCCTGCCACTGCGCTGGGCGATCATCTTAAAAAGGGCCGTGAAGTCCCCAGCCCCGAAGCGGTTTTAAGCAAACTGATCGACGCCTTTGAACGCTGGCGTACCGAATTGCAGCATGAAGGTTTTGCCCCTTTGCGCACGGCGTGGCTGTCCCGCGCCCATGGACTTGGCCGGCCACTATCCACCAGTGCTGGCGAGACGGGCGTTTTTGAAGACCTGTCCAAAGAGGGGGCTTTGGTCTTGCGTCAAAACACTGGCCGGTCCATTGAGATCAGCGCAGGCGAAGTTTTCTTCGCTGATCGGGAGGGGTGAATATGCTTTTGGCGATTGATTGCGGCAATACCAATGCGCTTTTTGCGGTGCATGACGGTGAAAAGTGGCGCGCCCAATGGCGCAGCGCTACCGATACCTCGCGCACCGCCGATGAATATGCCGTCTGGCTTCACCAATTGCTGGGCATGGAAAATCTGACACTGGCAGATATTGATGCCTGCATTATTTCCACCGTGGTACCGCAATCGCTGTTTCATATGCGCAATCTGGTGCGGCGTTATCTGAAATGCGAACCCTTGGTGGTGGGCGAAACGGATCTGGATATTGGCGTGGTCGCGGTCATTGATAATCCGCGCGAAGTGGGGGCCGACCGGCTGGTCAATGCCGCCGGGGCCAGAACCTTTATCGAGGGGGCGTTATTGCTGGTCGATTCCGGCACCGCCACCACCTTTGATCTGATCTCGACCAAGGGCGAATTTTTGGGCGGGGCCATTGCACCGGGCATGTATCTGGCCTTGCAGGCCTTGCACGATACGGCGGCAAAATTGCCACGTATCGCCATTGAAAAGCCCAAAAAGACCATCGGCACCAATACGGTCACCGCCATGCAGTCCGGTATCTTCTGGGGCTATGTGGGGCTGATCGACGGGCTGGTGCGGCGCATAAAAAGCGAATATGACGAGCCGCTGACCGTGATCGGCACCGGCGGGGTATCACCGCTGTTCTCCGGGGCATCAGAAACCATAGAGCGTTTTGATTCTGATCTGACCGTGCGTGGCCTTCTGGATATTTTTGAACGTAATCGAGGTAAAATTTGAGTTCTGCAAACCGTAAAGACCGTCTTGTCTTTGTGCCCCTTGGGGGCTCTGGCGAGATCGGCATGAACCTTAATTTGTATGGGTTTGGGCCTAAGGGCCGCGAAAAATGGATCATTGTTGATCTGGGCGTGACCTTTGGCGACACCACCACCCCCGGGGTAGAGGTGATCATGCCGGACCCGCAATTCATTGCCGAGCGGGCGGATGATTTGCTGGGCATAATCCTGACCCATGCCCACGAGGATCATATGGGGGCGCTGGCAGCGTTCTGGCCGGACTTGCGCGCCCCCGTCTATGCCACGCCTTTTACCATGTATCTGGTGCGCGACCGCCTGGCCGAAGCCGGCCTTTTGGACGAGGTTCCTTTGCATGAAATCCCCCTTGGAGGGCATATCTCGCTGGGGCCGTTTGAGATGGATATGGTGACGCTGACCCATTCCATCCCCGAACCCAATGCCTTGCTGATCCGCACCCCGGCGGGGCTGATCCTGCATACCGGGGATTGGAAGATTGATCCCGACCCGCTGATTGGTGAGGCCATTGATGCAGAAGCGTTAATGGCGGCGGGCGAAGAGGGCATATTGGCCATGGTGTGTGATTCCACCAATGTCTTTACCGAAGGCGAGGCCGGGTCCGAGTCCGGGGTGCGCGATGAGCTGATCAAGCTGGTCGGGGAACAGGAAGGCCGCGTCGCCGTGGCCGCCTTTGCCTCCAACGTGGCGCGTCTGCAAAGCGCAGTGGAGGCGGCGGAGCACAATGGGCGCACTGTCTGTCTGGTTGGCCGCTCCATGCACCGCATGATGGGCGCGGCGCGCCATGTGGGCCTCTTTACCAATGCCAAACCCTTTATTGATGAAGAAGACGCCGCCGCTTTGCCACGCGACAAGATATTGTATCTGTGTACCGGCAGTCAGGGCGAGCCTCGCGCCGCCCTGTCGCGCATTGCCAGCGGATCCCATCGCCATGTGAAGCTTGGTAATGGTGACAGTGTGCTTTTTTCCTCACGCGTCATTCCAGGCAATGAGAAATCCATATTCGCGCTGCAAAATGCCCTGGCCAGCGCCGGGGTAAATGTCATTGGCGAAAAAGAGCGCCACATCCATGTCTCCGGCCATCCCTGCCGCGATGAATTACGCCAGATGTATGCCTGGGCGCGCCCAAAAATCGCCATCCCCGTGCATGGCGAGCGCCGCCATTTGATCGAGCACGCCAAACTGGCCAGAGAATTACAGGTGGCGCACGGCTTTGCCCCGCGCAATGGCGATATGATTATGTTGTCGGAAGAGGGGGCGGAGCTGGTTGATGAAGTGCCGGCAGGGCGTATTCATCGTGATGGCGATATCTTGACTCCGGCTGATAGCGGCGCATTGCGCGAGCGCAAAAAGCTGGCCTTTGCCGGTGCCATCAGCGTGGCGCTGGCCGTAGATACGGCGGGGCGCATCCATTCTGGCCCTGAGGCCAATCTTTTTGGACTGGCAGAGCCGGAAGAGGGATTCGACGCGGTCATTGATAAATTGTGCGATACGGCGCAAAAAGCGGTGCAGAGCTTGTCAAAGCGTGATCGCGGCGATGAGCTGGCCACCGAAAATGCGGTTCGTCAGGCGGTGCGCCGACTGGCCCCGCGCATTTGGGGTAAACGTCCTCATGTCGATGTTATTGTCTTGCCGTTATAAAAGGGAAGAACGTCATGATTGGTCGATTGAATCATATTGGTATCGCCACAACTGATGTTGAAAAAGCCGCCAAAACCTGGCGGGAACTTTATGGGGCCACTCATGCTCATGAGGCCTTTGATATGCCTGCGCAGGGGGTAAGGGTGAAGTTCATTGATGTGCCCAACAGCCAGATTGAACTGATTGAGCCCTTGGGAAAAAACTCTCCTCTTGATGCTTTTCTTGCCAAGAACCCGGCGGGGGGCCAGCACCATGTCTGTTTTGAGGTTGCGGATATTCTGGTCGCCCGTGATGATATGCGGGCCAAGGGCGCGCGTATTCTTGGCACGGGCGAGCCGCGCATTGGTGCCCATGGCACGCCGGTTATTTTTGTGCACCCCAAAGACAGCGGTGGCGTATTGGTCGAGCTGATGCAAGCCCCGCAGGAGAAAACCCAATGAGTATAACAACCGGCATTGTGACCTTTATTATCGTCTGGTGGACATCGTTATTCCTGGTGCTGCCCTTTGGCGTAAAGGGGCAATGGGAAGAGGGCAAGGTGAAAGACGGCTCAGAGCCGGGCGCCCCGGTGAAGCCGCAAATTATGCGTAAATTTATGATCACCACGGGAATCGCCGCCGTATTCTGGGTGCTGGTTTACGTGATTATCACCACAAATGCGCTGCAATTGATCTCTTTTGACTGGTTGTTTGGCGCACCAAAATCCCCATAAGAGGGTAATACTTGCATATTAGCGAGAATTTATGATGAAAATTGCACGCAATATCGAGTATTATCAGAAAAATTGAATTATTTTTGCAATTGCGGTTGCGTGACAAGAAAACGTTGCCCATAATCAGTTTATTCAGTTGTGCTTGCTCGCACGCTGATAATGCTTGATGGCGTTTCCTTCCTAATCGGCCAGAGTTCTGCTCTGGCCGATCTTTTTTTGTGCGATCCCCTTGTATTCGCCTCTAATATGGAAGTACTTTAGTCATTGCATACTGGCCGGTTATCACTGCTAACGGTGTTTTATTGCAAAATCGTCTGTAGTTATGATTTTATCGCAATGTATGTGGCCTTTGTTTGAGTACTTAAGTATTTTTATTTGAGACTGACCTGCCTAACCTCTTAGGGGGCAGCAGCCTTGTTTTCGCACCAAATGCGGAGGGCGCAGTGATGAGTGCACAATATTTTTCTCAAAAAGTTTCCTTTTTCACCAAAATGATAATGCAGTTGATGAAAAGAAGAGCGCGCCGCCTGTTGGGGCAGGCCTGCAGGCCAATGCTGGTTGCCGTGTTTGCTCTTGGCGGTGCTCCGGCGTTCTCTGCAACGACTGAGTTTCTGGTCAACACCACCACTGCAAATAACCAGTTTCAGCCGCAGATCGCTGCACTGGCTAACGGCGACTTTGTGATTGCCTGGGCGGATAACAGTACTTTTATTCGGGCGCAGAGGTTTGATGCGACGGGATCTGCCAGTGGCAGTGAATTTCTTGTCAGCGATTCCGCCACAGCCAACCGCTTTGATCTGAGTGCTGCCGCATTGCCCAATGGCGGGTTTGTGCTGGTTTGGGCTGATGATAGTGGCCAGTTTAGCGATCTGGACCAAATGGCCGTATTTATGCGCCGTTATGATGCTGCTGGCGTTGCGCAAGGGGCCATCACTCAGGTAAATACGATCACCATTTCAAACCAGCTTCGTACGGACGTCGCTGTTTTTTCTAATGGTGGCTTTGTTATCGTATGGGAAGATGTCAGCCAGACTGGTGGGGATACCGATGTAAGCGCGGTGCGTGCACAACGCTTTGACGCCAATGGTGTCGCCCAGGGTAGTGAATTGCTGGTCAATACGACCACGGCTGGAAGCCAGGGCCGCCCCCGCGTGGCGGTGCTTTCCAATGATTCTTTTGTTGTGGTCTGGAATGACAGCAGCCAAACCGGCGGAGATACGGACAACTCTGCAGTTCGTGCCCAGCGCTTTGATGCTTCGGGTACCACCCAGGGCGGAGAGTTTCTTGTCAACACAACCGTTGTGGGCCGTCAAGATCAGTCCAACATAGCCGCCTTGTCTGGCGGTGATTTTATCGTGTCCTGGAAGGATAACAGCCTAACCCTTGGTGATCTGGCCTCTGCTGATGTTTTTGCGCAACGCTTTAATAGTAGTGGCACTGCGGAAGGTGCCGAATTTTTGGTAAATTCTACTACGGTGGCGGGAGTGCAGGCCTTCCCGGCTGCGACGGCGCTGGCCGGAGGTGGCTTTGCAATTGGCTGGGCAGATTTTGGACAAACCGGCGGTGATACCGATAAGTCTGCCATACGGTTTCAGCGTTTTTCCTCTGCCGGCGTGACTTCGGGGAGTGAAGTGCTGGCCAATACCATTACGGCCGGATTTCAAAATGTACCGGCAATCGTCGGGCTGCCCGGCGGTGATTTAGTAATGGCCTGGGTAGATGGTAGCAACACAGCCGGGGATCTGGCATCAAAAGATATTCGCGCCAATTTGTTTAGCGTACCAACGGCGGCCACAACATTATTCTCATCGGTGTTGCCGTCTGCGCGGTCCGGCTTTTTCCCGGGTGGCTCGGCGATAACCGTCTTTGCCTCGGCGGTGAATGCGGGCACTGAAGCGGCCTTGAATTGCGAAATAAGCATTCCCGGCTCCTCGCCGGTTAGCCTCAGTTATCAGGAAACGGATGCGACCAACGCTACCAAGGGGGTGGCCAACGCCCCCTTTGCGCTGGCCACGGGGCAAACGCGCTCATTCGTTCTGGCCTTTACACCAACGGCGACCAATGCCGGAGCAGACGTTTTTCCCGATATCGCCTGCGCAAATGCAAATGTGGCCACCATCTCGGGCGTCAATACCGTATTCTTGTCCATTGGCGGCGCAGAGGGGGCTGATATCCTCTCCATTGGGGCGACGCCAACGGCAGATGGCATTATGAACGTGCCCTCGGGCGGAACCGGCTTTATGACGGCATCGGCTACGAATATCGGGGTTGGCGATGTGGTGGGTTCATCCGATGTGGCGATTAGCGTTAGCGCAGATGATGGCGGTGCGGGCCTGTCCTTGTTGATCCAGCTTTGCGAAACTGATGCCAGCTCAAACTGTATTACGACACTGGGCACCGGGGTTGTGGATTCCAACATTGGCGCCGGGAGCAGTTTCTTTGCCATTTTCGTTTCGGATCAGTCTTCTGGCGGCGTGGCGTTGGCACCGGCAACGAGCCGCATATTTTTACGCTTTAAGGATGCATCAGGCACGGTAATGTCCGTTACCAGCGTAGCGGTTACCGTGCCATAATTCAAAAACAGGGTCTGATAAATAAATGCATCTTCGCAGGCTTCTTGTGGACAGGATGATGCGGCTCAGTCTATCACCTGAAGGGTTACAGACAGACTGGAAGTACTGATGCGTGTCTCCAAATATTTTTTGCCAACCTTGAAAGAAACCCCATCCGAGGCGCAAATCGCTTCGCACCGCCTGATGCTGCGCGCCGGGATGGTACGCCAGGAGGCGGCGGGGATTTATTCCTGGCTACCGCTGGGCTTCAAGGTTTTACAGAATATTGAACAAATTGTCCGCGAAGAGCAAAACCGCGCCGGGGCGGTGGAAATGCTGATGCCGACGATCCAGCCGGCGGAGTTGTGGAAAGAAAGCGGTCGTTATGATGCCTATGGTAAGGAAATGCTGCGCATTACCGACCGGCATAAACGCGAAATGCTGTATGGGCCAACTAATGAAGAAATGCTGACGGCTATTTTTCGCTCCTATTGCCGCTCGTATAAAGAGCTTCCCAAGATGCTCTATCATATTCAATGGAAATTTCGCGATGAAGTGCGCCCTCGCTTTGGGGTGATGCGTGGGCGCGAATTTTTGATGAAGGACGCCTATTCCTTTGACGTGGACGAAGCGGCGGCGCGGCGTTCCTATAACCGTATGTTTATCGCCTATTTGAACACTTTTGCCCGGATGGGGTTAAAGGCTGTGCCCATGCGCGCTGAAACCGGGCCCATCGGCGGGGATTTATCCCACGAATTTATCATTCTGGCGGATACCGGCGAATCCGCCGTGTTTTGCCATAAGGATCTGGTGGACATGCCGGCGCCGGGGCTGGATGTGGATTTTGATGGCGATTTGCAGCCCTTGGTGGACGAGCGTACGGCGCTATATGCGGCCACCGAAGATGTCCATGACGAAGCCGCCTTTATGAAGGTTTCCGAGGATAAGCGCCTGAGCGCCCGCGGTATCGAGGTAGGCCAGGTCTTTTATTTTGGCACCAAATATTCTGAACCCATGCGCGCCAATGTGACCCTGGCCGATGGCAGCGAACAGCCGGTGCATATGGGTTCCTATGGGGTTGGGGTCTCGCGCATTGCCGGGGCCATTATCGAGGCCAGCCATGATGAAAACGGCATTATCTGGCCCATGGCCATTGCGCCTTTCAAAGTGGGTATCATCAATCTGCGCCAGGGCGATGACGCCACCGACGCGGCCTGCGAAGAGGCCTATGCAGCTCTGGTCGAGGCCGGTCTGGACCCCTTGTATGATGACAGTGAAAACCGGGCCGGGGCCAAGTTCTCGCGCATGGACCTGATCGGCCTGCCCTGGCAATTAATCATCGGTCCACGGGGGCTGAAAGACGGCACGGTCGAGATCAAGGAACGGGCCAGCGGCGAGCGTCAAAGTCTGCCATTGGATGATGCGCTGAACCTGCTGCGTAGCAAAAATGTGAGCGCTATATGAGCGAGCCATCCTCTCTTTCGCGGCGTGGAGCGGCCCCGTTTAGCGCCTTTGAGCGCACGGTCGCCTGGCGGTATCTACGCGCCAAAAAGGCCGAAGGCGGGGTGTCGCTGATTACCACCATCTCCTTTATCGGCATCATGCTGGCTGTGGCGGTGATGATCATCGTGATGTCGGTGATGAACGGGTATCGCGATAAAATCTTTGAAATCATGCTGGGGTCTCAGGGGCATATTTTTGTCCAGACCACCGGGGTCGACACCGAAGAAATAGAACCCTTGCGCCAACGTCTGGCAAAACTGGACCATATTACCTCGGCGCGCTCTATGGTGGTGGGGCAGGCGGCGGCGCTTTCCAACCGGGGCGGCGATGCGGCGCTGGGCGTTGTTTTTGGCATTAAGGCAGAGGATTTGCGCGACATTCCGCTGGTCGCCGGCAAGCTGGTCGAAGGTGATCTGGACCAGTTCGGGCTGGGGCGCAAAGGCGGCAATGAAATCGTCATAGGTGTTCAGATGGCGCGAAAGTTTGGGATCAGCGTTGGCGATGATCTGAAACTTCTTTCCTTCAGTTCCAGCAATATGACCCCGTTTGGCTCCTCTCCCCGATCCAAGCTGTATCGCATTGGCGCCATTTTCGAGATGGGCCTGGCCGATTATGATGGGGCGTTTATTTATATGCCGCTTTCCCAGGCCGAGCTGTTTTTCAGCCGGGGTGGGCGGCCGGACTATATCGAAATCCGTGTTGATGATCCTTTTAATACCATTCCCATCCGTCTGGAAATTGCCCGCGCTGCGGCCATGCCGATCCTGATGGATGACTGGAAAGACCGTAACCGGACCTATGTAACCGCGCTTAAAGTAGAGCGCATGTTGATGCGTATGATCCTCATGCTGATTATTGCCATTGCGGTGATGAACATCATTTCCGGCCTGGTCATGCTGGTTAAAAACAAAAGTCGCGATATCGCCATTTTGCGCACCATGGGGGCCAGTCGCGGGGCGGCGATGCGCATATTCATTATGGCCGGGGCCGCYATTGGCGGRYTKGGYACGCTGGCGGGKCTGGTGCTGGGCATTCTTTTTGCYGTGTATATCGACCCYATYCAGGATGTGATCCARTGGGCATTTGCGATCTTTAATCCGGGMGARCGTTTGTTTGATGCCGARGTYTAYGAGYTGGCCCGCYTGCCGGCCAAGGTCGAATGGAGCGAGGTGATGGTYATTGCGGGCTTTGGYTTTGTGATGTCCATTCTGGTCACYYTGCCGCCRTCCTGGCGGGCGTCGCGTCTCGATCCSGTGGAGGCGCTKCGCTATGAATGATCATGGGCATGARSRCCGGSCCGGSCCGGTGCTKCGCTTGCGCAATATTGTGCGSCGYTATCCGTCCGGGACCGGCATTTTGAACGTACTTTCTGGCGTGGATCTGGATATAAATGCCGGCGAATTTGTCGGCCTTATCGGGCCGTCCGGATCTGGAAAATCAACCTTGTTGCACGCCGCCGGATTACTGGAAAAACCCGACGAGGGCGAGGTGTGGATTGAGGGACAGGATTGCCTCTCTCTGAGAGATAACGAGCGCACCGCCGTGCGGCGTAATGGAATTGGTTTTGTCTATCAGTTTCACCATTTGCTGCCCGAGTTCAGCGCGCTGGATAATGTTGCCATGCCGCTGCGCATTGCCGGGGAGGGCGTGCGCGCGTCTCGTCGCGAGGCCGAGCGCCTGTTGGATATCATGGGCCTGTCGGATCGGCTGAAACACCAGCCCTCTCAATTGTCCGGCGGCGAGCAACAGCGCGTGGCGATCGCTCGGGCGCTGGTTAACCGGCCAAGGATATTACTGGCGGACGAACCCACCGGCAATCTTGATCCCAATACCTCGGCGGCGGTGTTCCAAAGCCTGTTCGATCTGGTGCGTATAGAGCGCGTGGCAGCGCTGGTGGCTACCCATAATCACGATTTACAAACCTATATGGACCGGGTGTTGGTGATGCATGAAGGCAAGACCGTAGCCCAAGACGCCGGGCATTAGAGCCGCAGAGTTTCCAGACGTTCAAGTTATAGGCGGCGACCCTTTGCAGGGCACGATGAGAATATAATGCTTGACGATGAGAACAAAACATGAAAAGAACATAACAGGAACATTGAAATATGGAGATTGTTATGCGTGATTTCTTGAGAGAAGCGGCGGCCCTTTCTGTTTTGGCTGGCCTGACCCTGTTGGTTGGTGCATGGTCCATGGTTCTCGGTGGCTAGGTTAGGCGCTAAGCTGGGGCCGGGAATCAGGTATGAGCAGAGAGAGGGGACATTATGGATACAGCTTCATTGCCCTTCGTGCATTTGCGATGCCGCTCTGCATACTCTTTGCTGGAAGGGGCCGTTGAGATCAAAGGCCTGCGTGATCTGGCGCTAAAAAACCAAATGCCAGCCCTGGCCCTAACTGATGTAAATAATCTTTTTGGGGCGTTGGAATTTTCCGAAACCCTGGCGGATGCTGGCGTTCAACCGCTGATCGGTCTCACCCTCGCTTTGGGGCAATCCGGTGGCAAGAACGCCCAGGTTAGTGAGATCCTGGGCAATATCGTCCTTCTTGCAGCCAGCAAGCAAGGCTATCTCAATTTGATGGCGCTTAGCTCTCGGGCATTTCTTGAGGTGGATCCTGCTGATCTGCCTCATGTGACCTGGGAAGACGTCTGCTCCCATGCCGACGGACTGATCGCGCTTAGCGGCGGCTTTGATGGCATGGCTAACCGTATGTTGCATGGTGGGCATATAGAGCAGGCCCAACAGAATCTGGACGCCATGGCGGCTACATTCGGGGATAATTTTTTTGTAGAGATACAGCGCCATGGCCGCCCTGAAGAGGCTCATAGTGAGCCCTTTCTACTGGATTGGGCGGATCGCAATGGGGTGCCCATGGTGGCAACAAACGAGCCGTATTTTGCCAAACGTGAAATGCATGCGGCTCATGATGCGCTATTATGCATTTCCCAAAGCACTTATTTGTCTGTGCCGGATCGCATGCGGGTTACGCCCGAGCATTATTTTAAATCCGGCAGAGAGATGGCGGAACGCTTTAAGGATTTTCCAGAACTGATCAGCAACACTGCTTTGGTCGCCATGCGATGTCATTACCGCCCCCATACCCATGCCCCTATTTTGCCCAACTTTACCGATGGCAAGGGGGTGGATGAGGCCGAAGAACTGGCCATTCAGGCCCGCAATGGTCTGAAAAAACGCTTGGCCAGTATCGTGTTGTCAGAGCCTGAAGAAGTGTATTGGCAACGTCTGGAACATGAACTTTCAATCATTAACCAGATGGGCTTTCCCGGGTATTTTCTGATTGTCGCCGATTTTATCAAATGGGCCAACGCTCAAGGCATTCCCGTAGGGCCGGGGCGTGGTTCCGGTGCGGGCTCGGTGGTGGCCTGGGCGTTGACCATTACCGGGCTGGACCCCTTGCGTTTTGGGTTGTTGTTTGAACGTTTCCTCAATCCGGAACGGGTATCCATGCCYGATTTTGATATTGATTTTTGCCAGGAACGTCGCGGCGAAGTTATTGAATATGTGCGTAGCAAATACGGCAAGGATCGGGTGGCACAAATCATAACCTTTGGGACCTTGCAGGCCCGTGTGGTGTTGCGCGATGTTGGCAGGGTTATGCAATTGCCCCTTGGGCTGGTTGACCGGCTGGCCAAACTGGTACCCAGTAATCCCGCCAACCCGGTCACGCTAAAAGAAGCCATTGCCGCTGAACCGGGTTTGCAACAGGCCCGTGATGAAGATCAGGATGTGGCACAATTGCTGGAAACGGCCTTGTCCTTGGAAGGGCTTTACCGGAACGTCTCAACCCATGCTGCCGGGGTGGTTATCGGGGACCGGCCTTTGGTGCAATTATCGCCGCTTTATCGTGACCCTCGCTCCGATGTGCCGGCAACGCAGTTCAATATGAAATGGGCGGAAAAAGGTGGACTTGTAAAGTTTGACTTTCTGGGCCTGAAAACCCTGACTGTGATTGATCGTGCGGTGTCATTTCTGGCGGCGCGTGGGGTCAAGGTGGATATTACCGATCTTCCCCTAGATGATGACAAGACCTATGCTTTGCTCTCCCGGGCAGAGACGGTGGGCATTTTTCAGCTGGAAAGCCCGGGCATGCGCGATGTGTTGCGCAAGGCACGGCCAGACTGTTTTGAAGATATTATCGCTATCGTCGCCCTCTATCGGCCGGGGCCTATGGAAAACATCCCAAAATATGCGGCCTGTAAGCATGGCCATGAAGAGCCGCTGTTTCTGCATGACAAGATCACCCATATTACGGCGGAAACTTATGGGGTGATTATTTATCAGGAACAGGTGATGCAGATCGCCCAGGTACTAGCGGGTTATTCGCTTGGCGAAGCCGATTTGTTACGCCGGGCCATGGGCAAAAAAATTAAATCTGAAATGCAGGCGCAACGGGAACGCTTTGTTGCCGGGGCAGTTGCTAATGAGGTTGAGGAAGACAAGGCAGAGCATATATTTGATCTTGTTGATAAGTTTGCAGGTTATGGATTTAACAAGTCGCATTCGGCGGCTTACGCACTGGTTTCTTATCAAACGGCCTGGCTGAAAACACATTATCCGGTTGAATTACTGGCCGCGTTATTAAGTCTGGATATTACAAACACGGACAAGCTGGCAGGTTTCATTCTGGATGCGCGCCGACAAGGGCTGGAGGTTTGTGGACCTGATGTGAATCGCAGCCTGTCTGATTTTACGGTTGAAGACGGTAAGATTATTTATGCCTTGGGGGCTGTGCGTAACGTGGGCAGTACCGCCATGGACGCGGTGGTGCAGGAGCGCCTGAAACATGGCCTCTACAAAGACCTGTTTGATTTTGCAAAACGGGTCGATCCACGTGCCATCAACAAGCGAGCTCTTGAAAACCTGGCCAGGGCCGGTGCCTTTGATTCTCTGGAGCCAAACCGCCACAAGGCATTTTGTTCCGCCAGTCATTTGCTGGCCCATGCCTCCCTTGCTGCCAAGGAGCGCGAGTCGTCGCAAGGGGGCCTGTTTGGCGATGATGCCCCCGATGTTGGCCAGGCTGCTCTGCCGGAGCAGGAGCCTTGGGAGCCGGAACGGGTGCTACAGGAAGAACTGGCTGCCATCGGGTTTTATTTTTCGGGACATCCCATTGATGCCTTTGCTCAAAACATTAAATCCATGGGGGTTACGCCGGTGGGGGAAATGGCGCAAAGGCTGGCCCGTGGGGGAACATCCTTGCGCCTTGCCGTGGTGGTGCGCGCCAAACGAGAGCGGCTAAACCAGCGCGGTGGCCGGTTTGCCTTTATTACCTTTTCTGATGCCAGCGGTGAATGCGAGGTGATGGCTCCGCCTGAGGTTTTAGAGGAAACTGGAAAAATGCTGGTTGCGGGCACCCCGTTGCTTGCCAATATCCGGGTGGATAAAGGCGGGGGCGGTGATAGCCGGTTAAAGCTCATTTCTATAGAACCTCTGCAGGCTCTGGTTGCTGAAAAAACGGGTGATCTGCGCGTAATATTAAATGCCAGCGATCAGGCCGAAGCGGTGAAGGCATGCCTGGAGGCCTTGCGAGGACGCGAAGGCGTGCCGCTGCGCCGTTTGAATATGGTGTTTAAGACTCAAAACGGGTGTGAGGTAGAAGTGCAGGCCAATGGGCTATGGCCAGCGGACAGTGCCGCCCGGCGTGCCCTGAAATCTCTGACTGGGGTGCGCGATGCCCAGGAAGTTCAATTGGGCCGATAAGGGCAGCTCAATGGATGTTTTAAAAGTGTTATTACCTGAAACTGCTGCTTGCCAAGAATGCACGGTGTGCCTATAAGGCGCGCATCACGCACACAGGGGCGGGGAGCACGGACGCATTCGTGTTCATCCATCCGGTGCCGCCTTCGCGGACACCCCTTGTGGAGGCGAACCGGAAAAGGAAAAGAATATGGCTCTACCTGAGGTGAGCATGCGCCAGCTTTTGGAAGCAGGCGTGCATTTTGGACACCAGAAACACCGCTGGAACCCACGTATGGAACCCTATATTTTTGGGGTTCGTTCCAATATTCATATTTTGGATTTGTCGCAAACCGTGCCACTTCTGCACCAGGCTTTGGTCAAGGTCCGTGAAGTCGCCGCCAAAGGCGGGCGGATTCTGTTTGTCGGCACCAAGCGTCAGGCCAGTGAAGTGGTCGCCACTTCGGCCAAACGCTGTGCGCAGTATTATATTAATCACCGTTGGCTGGGTGGCACCCTGACCAACTGGACCACAATTTCGCATTCGATCAAGCGTTTACGTGATTTGGAAGGTCTGTTGGCAGAAGATGCACAAACCGGCCTGACTAAAAAGGAGCTGATCAAGCTTACCCGTGAACAGGACAAGCTGGAACGCTCGTTGGGCGGCATCAAGGATATGGGCGGCGTGCCTGACCTGATGTTTATCATCGATACCACCAAAGAAGTAATTGCATTGGCTGAGGCGCGCAAATTGCACATCCCTGTGGTGGCCGTGCTTGACACAAATTGTGACCCTTCGGATGCGGATTTTCCCATTCCGGGTAATGATGATGCCACGCGGGCCATCGCGCTTTATTGTGATTTGATTGCGGATGCAGTTCTGGACGGTATGGCCGAAGCACAGGCCGGTCTGGGAGTAGACCTTGGGGCAGCTGAAGAACCGGTTGAGTTGGCCATGAAAGCTGAGGCTCCAAAAGCCAAGGCGGATCCAAAGGCCAAGGCAGAAGTTAAAGCCGAAGCCAAGACCGAAGAAAAACCTGCTGCCAAAGCTAAAGCGGAACCAAAGGCCAAAGCGGAGCCAAAATCCAAGGTTGAGGAAAAGCCTGCGGCTAAAGTCAAAGTAAAAGCCGAAGCCGAAGCCAAGACCGAAGAAAAACCGGCGGCAAAAGCCAAAGCGGAGCCAAAGGCCAAGGCCGAAGATAAACCGGCTGCCAAGGTCAAAGCGGAGTCAAAAGCCAAGGTCGAGCCTGAAGCGGTAAAAGATAAAGAAAAAGACGCTTAAACGTATATCCAATCTGCGCTGCCAGTCAGCGCAGATTGAGATTGATTCGGACTAGATATTAAGGAGTTCAGCCATGGCTGAAATTACCGCAGCCCTCGTACGGGAGCTTCGTGAAGCAACTAGTGCAGGCATGATGGATTGCAAAAAAGCATTGATGGAAACCGGCGGCGACATTGACGCGGCCATTGACTGGATGCGTAAAAATGGCATGTCCAAGGCGGCCAAAAAGGCTGGCCGGGTTGCGTCTGAAGGCGTTATTGCTGTTGCCGCCAATGGTACGTCTGGCGCGATGATCGAGCTGAATTCTGAAACGGATTTTGTATCCCGTAATGCTGACTTTCAGGCCTTTGCCAAAAACCTTGCGGACCTGGCAGTTGCCAATGGTGGTGATGTGGATGCCATTCTGGCTACAGACACGTCGTCCGGGGAAAGTATAGCAACTGCGCTGACCGGATTGATTTCAAAAATTGGCGAAAACATGAACTTTCGCAGTGCCGTTTCGCTATCGGTGAAGAATGGTGTGGTTGCCCGTTATGTACATAATGCGGTGGCTGCAGATCTTGGCCGTATCGGTGTTCTGGTCGCACTAGAATCTTCTGGCGATGTTAAGAAACTGGCAGAACTGGGACGCAAAATTGCCATGCATGTGGCGGCAACGTCTCCATTAGCGCTTAGCGTTGATGATCTGGATCAGACCGTGGTTGCCAAAGAGCGTGAAGTTTTTTCCGAACAGGCCAGAGCTTCTGGAAAGCCTGAAAACATTATCGAAAAAATGGTCGAAGGCCGCTTGCGCAAATTCTATCAGGAAGTTGTTCTTCTTAATCAGGCTTTTGTCATGAACCCTGATCAAACGGTTTCTCAACTGGTTGAGGCTACCGCCGAAGAACTGGGCACACCGATCCGCCTGAATAGCTATTTTCGTATGGGGCTTGGTGAAGGCATTGAGAAAAAGGCCGAAGATTTTGCCGCTGAAGTCGCTGCAGTAGCTGGCGGATCCTGAGCCTAAGTCCCGGGTTCAGGGGTTTGTCTTAGACGGCAGAGCTGGTTCGGGTTAGTGTGCCTGAAAATGAGTCGCGGGAGCGTACTGTTGTGCCAAATGCAGATAAATTAAGGCAAAATGAAAATGCACCAGCGACCTATGAGCGTATTTTGCTCAAGGTCTCTGGCGAAGCCCTGATGGGTGATCAAACCTATGGAATCGACCAAAAGGCAGTGTTGCGCATTGCCGGTGAGGTTGCCGATGCGGTTAATGCCGGGGTGCAGGTTTGCTTGGTTATTGGCGGCGGTAATATATTTCGTGGTCTCTCTGCCGCAGAACAGGGCATGGAGCGTGCCACCGCAGACTATATGGGCATGCTGGCCACGGTGATGAATGCGCTGGCCATGCAAAATGCGCTGGAAAGTATCGGGGTGGCCACTCGTGTTCAATCCGCTATTCCAATGATGTCTGTGTGCGAGCCTTATATCAGACGCCGGGCCATCCGACATCTGGAGCGCAAACGTACAGTGATTTTTGCTGCCGGTACGGGAAACCCGTTTTTTACAACCGATACCGGGGCGGCTTTGCGGGCTGCGGAAATGGGCTGTGATGCCCTGCTCAAAGGAACCCAGGTTGATGGCGTTTATAATGCTGACCCGAAAAAAGACCCCAATGCCGTGCGCTATGATCAGCTTAGCTATCATGATGTTCTGGCAAAGGATTTGCGCGTCATGGATGCCTCGGCGGTCAGCATGATGCGTGATAATAATATTCCTGTTATAGTTTTTTCGATTCAGGAACCGGGTCGATTGCGCGAGGTGCTTGCGGGTACGGGTGTGTGCACCATTATAAATGAAGCATAATTATAAAGGTTGGAATGATGGCTGAGTTTGATCTGGACGATATAAAGCGCCGYATGGAYGGTGCTCTGGTTGCTCTGAAGCAAGAATTTAGYGGCTTGCGTACCGGGCGGGCCAGTGCCGGTTTGCTGGATTCTGTTCAGGTAGAGGCCTATGGGGCACTGACCCCGCTTAACCAGATCGGTACCGTATCCGTTCCAGAATCCCGTATGATTTCAGTTCAGATTTGGGACAAGGGGTTGGTRCAGGCCGCCGACAAAGCCATACGCAATGCCGGGCTAGGGGTTAACCCGGTTATGGATGGCCAAAATTTACGCATTCCGATTCCCGCTTTAAATGAAGAGCGGCGGACAGAGTTGGCCAAGTTGGCYAGTCGGTATGGTGAACAGGCACGGATCGCCGTGCGCAATGTGCGCCGGGATGGTATGGATACGCTGAAATCTTTGGAAAAAAACAATCAATTAAGCGAGGATGAGCACAAGAAAAAAGGGGCTCTGGTGCAAGCTGCAACTGATGCGGCTATCGCTAATATTGATCAGGCTTTGAGCGCCAAAGAAGAAGAAATCATGCAGGTATAAGAGCGTGCCAGAGCAGACCGCTCAACATTCTTTCCGGCCACCGGAACATATTGCCATCATTATGGATGGGAATGGGCGTTGGGCCGCAGCCAGGAAAAAGCCAAGAAAATTTGGCCACCATAAAGGGGTTGAGGCAGTGCGGCGGTGCGTCGAAGCCGCCGGCAATCTGGGCATTCACTATCTCACGATTTACAGTTTTTCTACGGAAAACTGGCGCCGCCCCGAAGATGAAATYAAGTCTCTATTCGATCTCATGCGCAACTTTGTTAAAAAAGACGTTAAACAATTGCGGGAAAATGGGGTCCGGGTACGTGTGTTGGGGGCGCGTGCCAATCTGACGCCTGATTTGAGGCAGCTGATAGAAGAAGTGGAATATCAGACTCAGGACAATGATAGGCTTTATTTGAATATTGCCTTTAATTATGGGGGGCGGGATGAGCTTGCCCGTGCCTGCCAAGGGATTGTGCAGGACATCATGACAGGCAAGCAAAGCAAAGATCAAATTACCGAAGAGGATATCGCCCGACATCTGGATACAGCATTTATGCCGGATCCTGATATCATTTTGCGTACCAGCGGTGAGCAAAGGCTGAGCAATTTCCTGCTCTGGCAGAGTGCCTATTCTGAATTCATTATTTTAGATGTTCTGTGGCCGGATTTTGCGCAAGAGCATCTGGAAGAGGCCTTGCGCATTTATTATAATCGCGAAAGACGTCAGGGGGGGGTAAATTCATGAAGGACGGCCCCCCTGTGAAAAGTCGCTTCAAGACACGAGATTTCTGGGTCCGGATGGTGTCGGCATTAATTTTAATTCCGGTAACCCTGACCTGCGCCATCCTGGGTGGTATATGGTTTATCCTTCTGGTTGCCCTGGCAAGCGCCGCGATGGGACGCGAATGGGTGCGGATGTCAGATCGTGAAGCCGGGGGCAGGGCTTATGCATCGGCCGTGCTAGGCCTGATGGTGCCAATATATTTTGCTAATGGCGGGCAATGGGGCTGGGCGTTATTGTCGCTTTTTCTGGTGGCTATCATTGCCGCCATAGAGCGGGCCGGACGTGGTGAGCCGTGGCGGGCGGTCGGCGGGCTGCTTTATATCGGCCTTGCGGTATTATCCATATTGTATTTGCGAAGTGGCTCAGATGGTCTGTTGCGCCTGCTTTATCTTTTTGCGGTGGTATGGGCTGCAGATTCTGCAGCTTATATTTTTGGCAGCCAGATGCGTGGCCCCAAGCTCTGGCCTTCGGTCAGCCCAAACAAAACCTGGTCTGGCTTCACTGCCGGCCTGGTTGCCGGCACGTTGGCTGGCAGCCTGACCTTTTATTTTGCTGGCTATGGTGTGGAAGCCGGATTGGTCACTTTATCCGCTGTGTTGGCCGTAATTTCCGTRGCAGGRGACCTCTTGAGTTCCTGGTTAAAGCGTCGGTTTGGCGTCAAGGATACAGGGACTTCCATTCCGGGCCATGGGGGAGTGCTTGATCGCCTGGACTCTATTTTGGCCGCAGGCATGGCTTTGGCGGCGTTTATGCTGCTTTTTGCCGGGAATACGGTTTTATGACCTTACCTGAAAACGCCCGGCGTATCAGTGTGTTGGGGGCAACCGGATCGGTGGGGAAGTCCACGTTTGATATTATTGCAGACCAGCAGGCCCGTCATGGCAAGGATAGTCTGCACATGGTGGCCTTTGTTGCCCGGCGTAATGTCGCCGCCCTGGCTGCACTGGCACGACGGTTTCAGCCAGATTTTGTCGCCATTGCTGATGAACAATACGGTGATGATTTGCGCGATGCCCTGGCGGGTACGGGGATTTCTCATGGGGCCGGACAGGGCGCCGTAGAAGAGGCTGCGGCCCGCGAAGCCGATTGGACTATGGCGGCCATTGTCGGCGCGGCGGGATTGCGCTCTACCTTGCAGGTCGCCAATCGGGGCGGCGCGATCGCCATAGCCAATAAGGAATCACTGGTTTGTGCCGGGGCTTTGCTGATGCGTACGTGCGCGCGAACGGGCGCACAGATATTGCCTGTAGATTCTGAACATAATGCCATTTTTCAGGTACTTGACCCGGAACGGCGCAATGCTCTGGTACGAATTGTGCTTACCGCCTCTGGAGGACCGTTTCGAACCTGGACACTAGAACAGATGAAAACTGCGACCCCAGCGCAAGCCATTGCCCACCCGATTTGGTCTATGGGGGATAAAATTTCTGTAGATTCAGCCAGTTTAATGAACAAAGGCCTGGAATTAATTGAGGCCTGCCATCTTTTTGACGTAACTTCGCGCCAGATTGATATTCTTATCCACCCGCAATCTGTGGTACATGGTCTGGTAGAATATGCAGATGGATCAATATTGGCACAATTGGGACCAGCGGACATGCGCGTGCCGATTGCTTCGGCTTTTGCATGGCCAGAGCGGATTGCCACACGGTGTGAACGGCTTGATCTTGCGCAGGTTTCCCGCCTGGATTTTGAAACGCCCGATACAGACCGCTTTCCGGCGCTTGACCTTGCCCGGTCAGCCATGAAAGCTGGAGATGTGGCATGCACGGCTCTGAACGCCGCCAATGAGGTGGCGGTTGAGGCTTTTCTGGCTGGCCAGATCGGATTTTTGGATATTTCTGCACTGGTCGCAGAGGTTTTAGAGGAGGGGAATCCAGATGGTGGAGCCTGGGAAGGAGCGCCGAAAGATTATGAAAGTGTGTTTGCGCTGGACCATTTGGCGCGGATCCGTACGCAAGAACTCCTGACGCAAAAATATCACTAAACAAGAATGATTAACTGAGAAGGTTTTACTGTATGCAGGCCATTATCCATACGCCAGGGTTCGTACTCTCCTTTGTATTTGTGTTCACACTGATCGTGTTTGTACATGAAATGGGCCATTTTCTTGCGGCCCGTGCGCTGGGGGCTAAAGTCGATGTATTCTCCATAGGGTTTGGCAAACGACTGTTTCAGCGAACGGATCGTTATGGCACGTTATGGCAGGTTTCATTGTTTCCAATTGGTGGATTTGTGAAATTTGCAGGCGATTCCGGTGCGGCCAGCACTCCGGATTTTGAAGCGATCAAGGCGGCACAGTCCGAAGGGCATGGTAACTTGTTTCATTTGCTACCTGTCTGGCGCCGGTCCATCATTGTGGCGGCCGGTCCTTTCATGAACTTCCTTTTTGCGATCGTAATTTTCGCCATTTTGCTTATGTCTTTTGGATCGTCCAGCATTCCGGCCCGCATTGACAGCGTAGAGCCCAATTCACCGGCAGCCCTGGCAGGCTTTATGAAAGACGATTTGATTGTCAGGGCCGATGGCAGAAAAGTAAAAAGCTTTGCTGATGTTGCTGCCATTGTTTCCATTGCTGCCAATGAGCCGGTAAATTTTGTAGTAGAACGCGCAGGCGTGTCCGTCACTCTGGCAGCAGTACCTGGTTTAGTGGAACAAACGGATCCATTGGGGAATACCATTCGCATCGGGTATTTGGGGATCAGAGCCGCCACGGGGGTAGTGGAGCATCAGCGTTATGGGCCCATCGGAGCCGTTGCGGCTGGGACCAGCAAAACTTGGAACAGTATTACTGATCAACTGAAGTTTATGGGAAGGTTGGTCCGTGGGCGTGGGTCAGTTGATATGCTTGGCGGGCCGTTACGGATTTTTGCATATACCGGCGCGGTAGGGACCGCTCCGGCAGCAGACGTGCAAAGCGCACCGGTTTCCCTGGCTTTTCGCATTATCAATCTGATTAATCTTGCGGCGCTTTTGTCTGTTGCCATTGGTTTAGTGAATTTATTACCTGTTCCCGTACTTGATGGCGGGCATTTGTTGTACTACGCATTCGAAGCTGTAACTGGCAGACCGTTGAGTGAAAATACGCAACTTGTCGGATTTAAGGTTGGTCTTGCACTGATTTTAAGTCTGATGGTGTTTGCCACTTTCAATGATTTGCGCTATTTCGGCCTGTTTGAGAGTATCGGTCGACTGTTTTCCTAAGGTTTCTCATGATGTATTTGCCGCATATTGGCCTACGCCTCTTGGCATGTTTGCTTATCGCAGGCATTTCTTCTCTGATTTCTGCGCCGGTTTTTGCGCAGACATCGGAACCTCTGGTGTCTTCTGCCGCTGCGCCTGCACCGGCAGCCCGAATACGTCAGATCATGGTACAGGGTAACCAGCGCCTGGAACCTGGCACTGTGCAATCGTATTTGTTGTTAGGCCCAGGGGATGTGTTTGACCCGGCGCGGATAGATTTATCTCTGAAAACACTCTTTGCCACAGGTCTGTTTGCGGATGTAACGATACGCGAAGACGGTGATACTCTGATTGTTACCGTGGTTGAAAATCCAATCGTTAATCGGGTTATATTTGAGAACAACAGAGCGCTAAAAGAAGATAAATTGCGTGATGAGGTGGAAGCGCAACCCCGGTCAATTTTTACTCGTGCTCGGGTGCAGGCGGATGTCCAGCGCATTGTGGCCCTATATCGTCAGGCCGGGCATTTTGCTGCGACGGTAACGCCAAAAGTTGCTGAACAGCCACAGAATCGGGTTGATCTGATTTTTGAGATTTCCGAAGGGCCTGTAACCAATGTCCGTCGGATTAATTTTGTGGGCAATCTGGTTTACACAGATTCCGAACTCCGCCGGATCGTGGCAACCAAGGAATCTCGCTGGTATAAATTTCTGACATCAAATGATAATTATGATCCAGATCGGCTGGAATTCGACCGCGAAGAATTGCGTAAATTCTACGGGGATAAAGGCTATGCGGATTTTCGTGTTGTGTCTTCGGTTGCGGAACTAACCCCAGACCAGAAAGACTTTTTTATTACCTTCACCGTGGATGAGGGGATTAAATACAAATTTGGTAAGATGACCGTAGAGTCAGAACTGGATGCGCTCGATACTAAACTTCTAAAAGCGTTTGTCAGGATAAAGCCTGGCTCGCTCTATAAAAACCAGAGAATTGATAATGCGGTGGATTCGCTTACCTTTGCGGCAGGGGCTTCTGGGTACGCATTCGTAGATGTACGTCCACAACGCACACGAAATCGCGATACGCGTACAGTGGACGTTAATTTTGTTGTTAATGAAGGCCCCCGCGTTTATGTCGAACGCATCGATGTGGTTGGCAATACGCAGACGCTGGATCGAGTTATACGCCGAGAAGTTCAATTGGTGGAAGGGGACGCCTTTAACCGCGTGTTACTGGACCGTTCGCGAAACCTGATCCGCGGACTGGGCTTTTTTAAGACCGTTGAGGTTACTGAAAAACCAGGCTCTAAACCTGATCGTGCCATTGTTGAGGTTACCGTTGAGGAACAGCCAACAGGGGAGCTGTCTTTCGGACTTGGCTTCTCGTCGGTGAATTCATTTTTAGTGGATGTATCAATTACTCAGCGTAATTTCCGGGGACGGGGGCAGTTTTTACGCTTTGCGATTTCTGCAAGTTCACGCCAGCAACAGATTGATCTTCGCTTTACCGAACCCAGGTTTCTGGGGCGCAACCTTTCGGCGGGCGTTGAGGCTTTCAATATTAAATCAGATTTCATTCGTGAGGCCGGCTTTAGAACCAATTCACTGGGCGGTAGCGTCCGTATCGGGTTTCCTACAACCTCAAATTCACGGCTATTTTTGCGATATACCGCCCGTAGTGATAAAATTACAGCGCCGGAAATTGCTTCCAGGGATCTTTTTGGTAACCCTCAATTTGATGCCAGTGGCAATTTGCTCACGACCTGTACGGCCTCATTGCAAATCTGTTCGCAACTCGGTCGGCGTCTGACATCTTTGGTCGGGTATACGTTGATTTGGGACCGGCGGAATGATCCTGTAAATGCAACACGGGGCTTTAATCTTTCCTTTGATCAGGAAATTGCAGGTGTTGGCGGGGATGTGCGTTATGTGCGCTCAACACTGACCGGCGATGTATTTCGCGGTATTATCAAGAACTTTACTCTCAGTGGCCATATCAATGCTGGCTATATCACGGGATGGGGCGGTAAGGATCTGCGCATTAACGACCGTTTCTTCAAAGGTGGGCTGTCATTTCGCGGGTTTGATATAGCGGGCATCGGGCCGCGAATTGTTGAAATTGTGGATGATGGAAATGGCGGGACAATAGATTTGGGACGGCAGGCGCTGGGCGGCAAGGCTTTTGCGATTGGCGCATTAGAGTTGACCATTCCAACAGGTTTGCCAGAACAATATGGAGTTAGAGGCGCGCTCTTTACCGAATGGGGTACTCTGGGTTTGCTTGATTCCGTTGACCAAGTTGTCTCTGACCAAACACGTTTTGCAGTTCGGGATAACCTTGCCATTCGAGGCTCAGCCGGAGTTTCCGTATTCTGGGATTCCCCGTTTGGGCCAGTCCGTTTTGACTTCTCTCGAATTATCAAGAGTGAAGTCTATGACGATATAACAAAATTCAGATTTAGTCAGGTAACAAGGTTTTGATTATGAAAATTCTAATTGCAAGCATATCACTTGCCCTGCTGGGCACATTTTCAATGTCGCCAGCACATGCACAAACCGCAGAAACCGGAACCAAGGTTGCGGTTATCAGTCAGGAATTATCCCTCGCCAAATCAAAAGTGGGTATTTATATCGCCGATCAGCTTATGGCGCTTGATAAAACGATAGATGCTGAGTTTGAAGGAGAACTGGCTCCTCTGCGTACACAGGCTCAACAGCTTAATGCTGAAATTAAAGCGCTGTCACCAGAAACACTTAGAACCCGCACGGATTTGCAACGTCGGGGCCAGGAAATGCGTCAGCAGTTGGCCGAACTGGGAAACTGGAAACAACGGCAAATGGACGCTACGCGGCAGCAAGCTTTGACTCCGGCCTATAAGGCTTATGAAACAGCGGTTAATGCTGTGATCAAGGAAAAAAATATCCAGATATTGCTACCAGGCGAGGCTACGCTCTATCGTACAGCAGCGGTTGATGTTACCGAAGCCGTTGTTGCCAAAATAGATGCTGCCCTTACTACAACGCCGGTTAATCGGGTGCGGGTGCCACGTAAACCTACACAACAAGAGCTGCAACAAGCGCAAGCCCGGGGCAGGTAAAACAGAACTGAGAGGTGCCGCAGCGTGAGTGATAAACGCTTTTATGGACTGCAAGCACCTCTAACTGTACGCACAGCCGCCCTGGCGACTGGGGCGGCGCTGGTACATGGGAATGATACGCTCAACCTTCGTGATGTCGCGGCCCTTGAAATGGCAGGCAGCGATGAGATTACCTTTGCTCGTGGTGCCAGGCATCTGAAAGGCTTAAGTTCTCTTTCGGCTGGGTTATGCTTTTGTACTAAAGATTTAAAAGATACCCTGATTGCACTGGGGACACAGGCCGTGGCCGTATGTCCGCGTCCGGACGAGGCCTTTAATACGCTGGCATCACAACTGGTTCTGCCCAGACAGGCACACTTTACTGAGACCTCCATCTCTCCTGATGCCCATTTGGGGAAAAACGTACAGATCGGGGCCGGTGCGTGCATTGGCCCCGATGCTCACATAGGTGATGGGTCGATCATTGGGCCATCCGCCGTTATTGGTCCAGGCTGTGTGCTCGGGCAGTACTGTGTCATTGGGGCCGGCGCGGTGATCGGGTTCACAATTATGGGGGATGCTGTGGATATACGCCCGGGCGCGGTTCTTGGCGAAGCGGGACTGGGGGTGGTTTCCGGTGAGTTAGGAATTGTTTCTACGGCTCATTTTGGGATTGTACACCTTGGTGATGCGGTGCGTATTGGCGCTAATTCTACGGTTGATCGTGCGGTGTTTGGACAGACCCGCATCGGTGCACGCTCCAAACTCGATAATCTTGTGCAAATCTCTCATAATGTTCAAATCGGTGACGACTGTGTGCTGGCGTCTTTTTGTGGCATAGCGGGCAGTTCTATCTTGGGAAATGATGTGATGATGGGGGGGCGTGCAGGGGTTGCCGATCATATCAAGGTTGGTACGGGTGTCCGTATTGCTGCGGCGGCAGCCGTAATGAAAAACATTCCAGCTGGCGAGGTTTGGGGCGGCCATCCGGCGCGCCCATTACGTCGTTATATGCGTGAACAGATTGCTCTTCGCGACCTTGCAGCCAAAAAGGGGGCATCAGAATGATCGCAACAGAGGAACACGCGGCAAGTGGGCAATCCATCAATCTGGATGAGGTTTGCCATTATCTTCCCCACCGCTTTCCCTTTTTGATGATAGACCGGGCCGAAGAATTTGTTGAAGGTCAAAGCATTACAGGCATCAAGGCCGTTAGCTCTAACGAGCCTTTCTTCCCGGGGCATTTTCCGGGTAACCCGGTTATGCCGGGGGTTTTACTGATTGAGGCGATGGGGCAGTCCGGGGCGTTGCTTTCCAGTAAAACTCTGGATTTTAAACCCGGGGAACAGACCATTATGTTTCTGGGGGTGGAAAAAGGCAAGTTCAGACGCCCGGTTGTCCCGGGGGATTACTTGCGCATTCCGGTAAAATTACTCAAAATTCGCAGAAATATCCATTTCTACGAAGGTGAAGTGCGCGTGAACGGTGCCTTGTGTGCTCAGTGTATATTCAGTGCCATGGCGGTTCCGGGCAAAGCATGAGTGACACTATTATTCACCCCAGCGCCTTGGTAGAGCGCGGTGCCAAACTGGGCACCGGGGTTCATATTAGCGCGTTTTGCATTGTAAAGGGTGGGGCTGAATTGCACGATGGCGTCATTTTGCACGAACATGCTCATATTGCCTCGTCAGTTAGCCTGGGTAAAGGGTGCGAGGTTTTTCCTCAGGCAGTTTTGGGCATGCCGCCTCAGGACGTAAAATACAAGGGCGAGGCCACACGCCTCGTCATTGGCGCGCGCAATATCATTCGCGAACACGTGACCATGCACCCGGGTACCGCTGTTGGTAACGGGGTTACCACCATTGGTGATGACGGGTATTTCATGATTGGGTCGCATGTGGGGCACGATTGCGTGGTTGGTAATCATGTGACGTTTTCTAATTCTGCGGCCATTGGCGGGTATGTGCAAGTTGGTGATTATGTCAATCTTGGTGGCTTGGTCGGGGTGCATCAATTTGTGCGCATAGGTCACCATGCTTTTGTCGGGGCGCAGGCTTATTTGGCAAATGATGTTATCCCTTATGGAATGGTTGCGGGAAATCCAGCCCGTCTGAATGGACTGAATGTGGTTGGTATGCAGCGCACGGCCATGTCTCGCTCCGCCATTGGGCAAGCGCGCGCCGCCTATAAGGCGATTTTTTGCCATACTGATGGGCTGTTTGATGATCGTTTGAAGCGCGCACAAAAACTGTACAAAGGCGATACCCCCGCCATGGACATCATTGACTTTATAAATGAACGCTCTTTGCGTTCCTTGTGTATGCCTGATGAGCGTTGATAAAAATAATCTGAACTGGTCACATTTGGGCCTGGTTGCAGGCGGCGGTGATTTGCCCATGGTGTTGGCACAACAGGCACTTGCCAAGGCCAAACGCATCTCCATCGTGCAGCTAAGCGGGTTTGCCGATCAGGATTGGTCTAACTTTCCGTGCCAGGAATTTGCCATTTCTGACATGGCTGCCATGGGCCAGTATTTTCATGATGCTGGTGTGGATGCAGTGACTTTCGCCGGGAATGTCCAGCGCCCCGACTTTGATGGTTTCATATTGGAAAAYATGCCTGTACCGGCGCAACAGTCTTTACAAAGCGCGGCGCGTCAGGGGGATGATGCCCTGCTGCGCAGTGTGATCAGCATTTTTGAAAAGGCGGGATTTGTTGTTTTGGGGCTGGATGAAATTGCACCGGACCATATGGTGCAATCGGGCATGATTGGTAATCAGCAAGCCTGTGATCTTGCCCATGAAGATTGCCAGCGTGCCAGCGAAATTGCCCGCAAAATCGGCGCATTGGACATAGGGCAAAGCGCGGTCGTCTGTAAAGGAGTTGTRCTCGCGGTTGAGGCACAAGAGGGAACCACGGACATGTTAGAGCGCTGTGCTGCCTTGCCCAAGGCGCTGCGTGGATCAGTGGAACAGCGATACGGTGTGTTTGCCAAATGGGCCAAGCCTGGCCAGGATCGCCGGATTGATCTGCCTGTGGTGGGGGTGTCCACAATTGAAGGTGTTGCCAAAGCTGGACTTGCTGGCCTGGTTCTGGAAGCCGGGGCGGTCATATTATTGGATCCAGAAGGGGTAAAGGCAGCGGTTGAGCGATTGGGGTTGTTTTTACTTGGGGTTAAGGCTGGGGGCTGAGCATGGCAAAGCAAAAAGGGCCCGACGCCCCGGTCCGTATTTTTCTGGTTGCCGGGGAAGCCAGCGGCGATATTCTTGCGGCTGAACTGATCGAACCTTTGCGTGAGCGCTTTGGCAGCAGGGTAGAGTTTGCAGGCATTGGTGGCCCAGCCATGGCGGCAAAGGGCATAACCAGTCCTGTATCCATGTCACAATTGTCTGTTCTTGGCTTTATGGAAGGGTTGATGGCCTGGCGGCGTATCAGCATGCTGGCCAAAAAAACGGCTAGCATAATTGATGCCTTTCAGGCCGATATCGTTGTTCTGGTTGATAGTTGGGGCTTTACCATGCGGGTGGCCAGGGCGGTGCGGGTCTTGCGGCCTCAGGCAGTTTTAACCAAATATGTGGGCCCGCAGGTATGGGCCACCCGGCCGGGACGCGCCGCTGTTCTTGCCAATATGGTGGATCAATTGCTAACCATTCATGCGTTTGATGCCCCTTTTTATGAAAACACGTCCCTCCCGGTTAGCTTTGTAGGCAATCCTGTTCTCTCCCGTAAAGTGGTGGGGGATGGGATAGCTTTGCGTAAAACCTATAAAGTTGGGCAGCATGATAAGGTTTTGCTGGTACTCTTTGGCAGTCGGCATGCCGAATTTTCCAGATTGCAGGCACCGTTCATGGAGGCGGTTCAAACGCTTCGGGAAAAGAATCCGGGCATCACTGTTTTTTGCCCGCTATCGCATGCCATTGCGATACAGGTACGCGCCGCCGCCGTGGATGACCCACGATTTAAGGATGTTGTTTTTCTGGACGAAGCAGACAAAGAAGACGCCTTTGCAGCGGCGGATCTGGCGCTGGCCTGTTCGGGTACGGTCACCACAGAACTGGCCGCTGTGGGGGTAGCTATGGTGGTTGGCTATAAAGTCAGCCCGGTAACCTGGGCGTTGCTGAAAACATTTTTTCTAAAAACCGGCTACGCCTCTTTGGTCAATGTGGCCACAGACACCATGATCGTACCCGAATATATTCAAGGTGCGTGCCAGCCTGCGGCATTGTGCGCGGCTTTGGATGCTTTGCTAAACGACGATAATGCACGAAGCCAGCAACAAAAGGCCTTGGCCGGTGCGGTAGACAAAATGGGGTCGAACGGGCCACCGACGGCGCACCGCGCCGCCGAAGCCATTCACAAATTTTGGCAAAATACGCCCTAGCGATTATCCATCTGCACATAGTCCCGATAGGGCGAGCCGGTATAAATCTGGCGAGGACGCCCGATCTTTTGTGACGGATCGCTTTGCATTTCGGACCATTGTGCAATCCATCCCACGGTACGCGCCAGCGCAAAGAGAACCGTAAACATATCGGTAGGAAAGCCCATGGCCTTCAGGGTGATGCCAGAATAAAAATCAATATTGGGATAAAGCTTGCGATCAACAAAGTACTCATCGCTAAGCGCAATGCGCTCCAGCTCAAGCGCAATTTTCAGGATGGGGTCGTCGCGGTGGCCGGTAACATCCAACACTTCATGACAGGTGCGCTGCATGATCGTCGCGCGCGGATCATAGTTTTTATAAACCCGGTGGCCAAAGCCCATCAGACGGAACGGGTCATCCTTGTCTTTTGCCCGTTTGATGTATTCAGGTATGCGATCGACCGAACCAATTTCATAGAGCATGCGCAAGGCAGCTTCGTTGGCGCCGCCATGGGCCGGTCCCCAAAGACAGGCTACACCGGCGGCGATACAGGCAAAGGGGTTGGCCCCTGATGAGCCGGCAAGGCGCACCGTAGAGGTAGAGGCGTTTTGCTCATGATCCGCATGCAGGATAAAAATGCGATCCATGGCGCGGGCTAAAATCGGGTTTACATCATAATTTTCTGCTGGAACGGCAAAGCACATGCGCAGAAAGTTTTCTGCATAGCCATAATCATTACGCGGACTGATAAAGGGTTGACCGATAGAGTATTTATACGCCCGCGCCGCAATGGTGGGCATTTTGGCGACCATGCGGTGGCTGGCAACGGTGCGTTGTACCGGGTCATTTATATCGGTGGAATCGTGATAAAATGCCGACAAGGCCCCCACCGCGCCACAAACAATGGCCATGGGGTGCGCATCGCGCCGGAACCCATTGAAAAACGTATCAAACTGGGTGTGCAACATGGTGTGATAGGTGATGGAGTGGGAGAACTCCGCCATTTCTGCCGGGGTGGGCAAATGGCCATAAAGCAACAGATATGAAACTTCGAGGAAGTTGGATTGTTCGGCGAGCTGGTCAATCGGATAGCCACGATAGAGCAATGTGCCTTCACCGCCATCAATATAGGTAATCTGCGATTCGCAGCTGGCGGTGGAGGTGAAGCCGGGGTCAAATGTGAACATGCCCGAATGCTTGTACAGCGCCCGAATATCGATCACATCCGGTCCCACCGTGCCCGAATATACCGGCAATTCCAGTGTATCTCCGGATGGTGTGTTCAATACCGCTTTATTTGTTTTCTTAATTTTTATTTCCATCATTAGACCTCATCTCAATATTATGGCGCTGTGTACGCCTCACTTTTTTTGTCGTCTTTTAATCTGTCTTTGCCGCAAGGGCATCATCAATTCGTGCCAGTGTTTCTTCCTTGCCCAATAACGCACAACTGGCACCCAAATCCGGCGCCGGTGCCCCCCCGGTCAAGGCTGCTCGTAATGGCTGGCCAACTCTACCAAACCCAACCTCTTCTTCATCGGCAAAGCCCTGAAGACGTGTGCCCAGGGTTTCCGCCGTCCAGTCCGTTTCTTTTGCCAGGACATCCCGCAAACGCAACAGCCTGGGTAATGCATCCCCTTTCAGTGGTTTTGCCACCTTGCCGCTCAAAGGAATCGGACGCGTCCGCAACAGAAAGTACCCCTGATCGGCAAGATCGGAAATGGTTTTGGCGCGTTTTTTAAGAATTTCCATGGCGTTCTCAAGGCGCGTTTGCGCGTTAGAATCTAATGGCCAGTCCCTGAATTGGCGTATGTGCTCCTGCACCAGTGCAGCCAGGCGCGCATTGTCGGCCAAATGCAGATAATGGGCATTAATGCTGGCCATTTTATCAAAATCCAGCCGGGACGGGGCCTTATTGATGCCATCAAGGTCAAAAACCTTCAGCAATTCTTCGGTCGAAGCAATCTCCAGGTCCTGAAAGGACCAGCCCAGCCGCACAAGGTAATTGCGCATGGCCTCTGGCAAATACCCCATATCACGATAGGCCTCGACCCCCAGTGCCCCGTGGCGTTTGGAAAGCTTTTTGCCATCCGGTCCATGAATGAGGGGGATATGGGCAAAGGCCGGTATCTCCCAGTCCAATGCCTGATAGATCAGGCTTTGCCGCGCCGCATTGACCAAATGATCATCGCCGCGAATGATGTGACTGATCTGCATATCATGATCATCAACCACCACCGCCAGCATATAAGTTGGCGAACCATCTGCGCGCAACAGGATCAGATCATCAAGCTCTGCATTGGCAAAGATGACCTCGCCCTGTACCTCGTCATTAATGCGGGTCTCCCCTTCTTTTGGGGCTTTGATGCGTACCACAAATGGCAGGTCTTTCGGGGCTTCATCTTTGCTGTGTTCACGCCAGGGCGAGCGAAAAACACGACCTTCCTGGCGGGCGGCTTCGCGCTCTGTGCCGACCCCTTCGAGGGTCATATAACAGCGATAGGCCGCGCCCGTTTGCAATAACAGATGGACAATCTCGCCATGGCGTTCCGCGCGCTGGCTCTGGTATATAATTTCACCATCATGATCCAGGCCCAGCCAGTCAAGACCGTCCACGATGGCAGCCATGGCATCGGGGGTGGAGCGCGCCTTGTCTGTATCTTCGATACGCAGCATAAATTTTCCCCCTTTGGCACGCGCATAGAGCCAGTTGAAGAGCGCCGTACGGGCACCACCAATGTGTAAAAAACCGGTGGGTGACGGGGCAAAACGGGTAATCACATCAGGCATGGCTGGACCAGTAAAGAAAATGAGGCATGAATCAAAACTCATGCTATCATGATGTCTGATGGCGGACAGCAAAGAAGCACAGCCAATCGGGGGCTTTTTCGGCACAGATACAGCCGCTGCCAGCAAAGTTGCAAGGCACTGGCGCTGGGTTCAATTGCGCCAAATGTKGGGCGTTTTTTTCAGAACCATGGTGGTGGTCCCAACCCGGGGCAGTTTTTCACTCTGGGCACCCTGGGCATTTTGCGCCGGGGCGGCAGCTTATTTTTACCCAACTCGAGAGCCATTTTGGCAGGTGCCCCTGGTTATCTTTCTCATGTGCACCGGTTTCCTTGTTTTTCATCGCCGGTTCAACAGCCATCGGTTCGTCTGGCTGGGGTTTGTTTTAGCATTGGTCGCGGCCCTTATGGCGGGATGGGGGGCGGCGCAATGGCGAAGCCATGTGCGTGCGGCACCGGTATTGAAGGGGCAGAGCACGGTCTATCGGGGTGAAGGGCTGGTGTTGGCTGTTGATAAAGAACGCGGCCATCGGGCGCGCTATCTGATTGCCCCGCAAAAGCTCGGGCGTTTACACGCCAACCAAATCCCGAAACGCATTCGCATCAGCAGTTTTCGGCAGGATGCGGAACCCGCAGATCAGGTAATGTTTACGGCGGCCTTACAGGCCCCGGCCGAGGCCAGTTTCCCCGGCGGTTATAATTTTTCCCGCGATGCCTGGTTCAAGCAAATTGGCGGCACCGGGTTTTCTTATGGCCATCTGCGTTTAGCGCCTGCAAATGAGCAGGCTAGTGCAGCCCCTTTACGTTTGGCTAAAGTCAGGCGTGAAATGGCGCTGCGCATTCGTGATAATCTGGGGGGCCAAAAAGGCGCGGTCGCTGCGGCGCTGGTCACCGGGGATCGCAGCGCCATAAGCCAGGAAACCGCCGATGATTTACGCGAAGCCGGATTGGCTCACATGCTGGCGATATCGGGCCTGCATATGGGGTTGGTTGCCGGGCTGGTGTTTGGTGGCGGGGCTATGGTTTTGACGGCCATTCCCTTTATCGGGCGACGTTATGATGCCCGAAAACCGGCAGCATTGCTGGGCTTGGTTGTGGCGGTAGCTTATCTTTTGCTTTCCGGGGCCAGTGCGCCCACCCAGCGCGCCTTTGTGATGACGGCAGTAGTTTTGGCAGCGGTTCTTTTTGATCGCCGCGCCCTTTCCTTGCGCACCATCTCGCTGGCCGCCCTTATCGTGGTGGCATTATCACCAGAAAATGTAATTTCTCCAGGCTTTCAGATGTCGTTTGCCGCCGCCCTGGCGCTGATTGCCTTTTATGAATGGGCCGGTGCACGAGGGCGAATTTTACCAGATGGCGTAGGCCGTCAGCCATGGCAATTGGCTTTGCGTTTGCTTGCCATATTGGCAGCATTGGCACTGACCAGTATGATTGCAGGGCTGGCAACCGGACCATTTGCTGCTTTTTATTTTCACCGTACGGCGGTTTATGGCCTGATCGCCAATATTGCCGCCATGCCGGTTTTTACCTTTATTGTTATGCCATCCCTGTTGGTTGGCACTTTGCTGAATCCTATTGGGGCTGGGGCCCCCTTTTTTGCATTGGCTGGTTGGGGGTTGGATGTCATTATGGCAATTGCTCACAAGGTTTCCCATTTTCCAGGGGCGCTGGTCCGTATTAACGCGGCCCCGGCACTGGTGCTGGGCCTTATCGCCATTGGACTTTTGCTGGTATGCCTTATGCGCCAGCGTCGCCGTCTTTGGGGCGTGGGGTTGCTCTTGTTTGGCTTTGGGTTATGGGCAATGACATCAGTACCGGATGGCATCATCACCCCAACAGGTGGGGCGTTGAAAGTTCTGGTTCAGGGTGAGGAGGGCGTCATAGGCTTTGGCGACATATCCCAATTTGAACTGGAACAATTTGCAAGCGCTCTGGCTATCTCTCCTGAAAATGCGGTGCGGATTAAGAAGGCGAATAAGCTTTTGCCCTGTGATGCCAGTGGATGCACGGCTATGCTGAAGGATGGAAGGCGTATTGTGTTTAATCGCCAGCTTGGTAAATTGGAGGAAGACTGTCGTGTCTCTGATCTGGTAATCACGTCCTTACGCCCCACAATGMGAAACCAGGCTAATTGCCCGGATGGAAAACTGATCAACACTTCCATGCGCGAAAGTGGTTCAGCGTTAATTTATATGGATAAACACACTAGACTTCAGCCCGTGAAGGCATCGCATCGTCAATGGAATTYGTCGGAAAAGTAAGATTGGAACGGATGTACYGATCAATGATAGCGGCGTACCAGTCCCACCAATGTACCTTGCACCTTGACTCGGTCAGGACCGAAAATGCGGGTTTCATATTCAGGGTTGGCTGCCTCTAGGGCAACCGAGCCGTTTTTCTTGCGCAGGCGCTTTAAGGTAGCTTCTTCATCATCCACAAGGGCGACTATAATTTCGCCGTTTTGCGCTGTATCTGCCTTGCGAATAATAACGGTGTCACCATCCAATATGCCGGCCTCAATCATGGAATCCCCCTGAACCGTCAGGGCAAAATGATCGCCATGCCCTATCATGTCCGCCGGGGCGGCAATACGGGCCGTTTCATGGGATATGGCCTCAATCGGTGTGCCCGCTGCAATGTGGCCAAGAAGGGGGATGTCGATGCTGTTGGCAGGCTCCGGCAGATCATGGCGCGAATGTGCAGCGTTATAATCGGGTTTGAAATTCCTGATTTCAGCCTTTATAGGTTCGCTGGCTTTCAAGTCTTCAGGCAGTTTAACCACCTCCAGCGCCCGAGCGCGGTGCGCCAGACGACGGATAAAACCGCGCTCTTCCAAAGCCGTAATCAAACGGTGAATGCCGGACTTGGACGCCAGGCCCAGCGCATCTTTCATTTCATCAAACGACGGCGATATGCCGCTGTCGTTAAGGCGCTTATTGATAAAAAGCAAAAGGTCATGTTGTTTCGCGGTTAGCATGGTCTCACCAGAACAAAAAAAGAATCTATGCACAGTGTTCTATAGATGTTCTTTTGCTCCGTCAAGCGATTGGGAATTTATCCAGCCAAAAGCGCGCGCGTTGCCTGTTCCACTTTATCCTGACGCATCAGGCTTTCACCAACTAATACGGCGCTGGCCCCGACGGCTTTGACGCGGGCAATGTCAGCGGCTGTATAAATCCCGCTTTCCGAAACCATCAGGGCAGAAGAGGGGACTTCCTTGGCCAAAGTTTCGGTCACGCTCAACGAGGTT
>NVVU01000110.1 GCA_002733485.1 Robiginitomaculum sp. | reverse complement strand
CTGGCGGCCCAGCCTTCGGTTTTGATGCCGACCACTTTGGCGGCAGGCCACAGGTCAAACCGGGCGGCGCGGGTCAGGATCTGGCCGCTGGCATCGCGGTATTCCAGCTCGGTGGTCAAAGTGCTGTGGGTTTCTATGGCAGGCAGGTCTTTGATCTCTAGTCGTAGCGCGCCTTCGTCATCAAGATTTGCCGGGATCAGACCGGTTTTGGGGCGATTGCCCTCGTCCTCGCCCTGCCCGGTGGAGCTGGTATCGGTATCCAGAGATTGTGCATCAAAGGCATAATCGGCATAATCAGAAAACCGTGCCGCCGTTGGCCGCAACAAGGTGCGCATTTTGATCGGCAGGCCCGATGCCCCGCCGCCCGAGAGGTAACGCACCATCACGTCCAGTGACATGGATTTGGCGTTGATCAGGGGCGCTGTGGGGCCTTGCAGGATGGCCTCCATCGTGGGCAGGCGAAATTCCTCGACCCGAAATCCGCCAGCGCTCTTCCAATCATCGCCCAGCTTTATATAGACCGAGTATTGACCAAGGCGTGCATCTTTGGGGATTTCATATTGGCTGACAGCGCTGCCATTTGCGCTAAACGTAATGGGTAGCTCGACGCTCTGGCCGCTGCCATCATGGCTGATCTGGACAGTGCTTTTGCGGGTAAACTTTGGTGGCAGGGCAAAGCCCGTGGCGGTATGGCGACGCAAATAATGCTTCATGGATACGGTTTCACCGGCGCGCAATAACGTGCGACCAAATACCGTGTGGGCGATATTGGCCTGCCATTCGCCGCCCTTGGAAATATCAAAATCATAGGGCGCAATGCCGTCATTCCACTTGGTCAATGTGAAGCTGAAATCATTATTTTGAGTGGCGGTAATCACCAGAGGGTGATTACGCTCGTTATAACAACTGCCCCAGCTGGAAGGCTCATGCAGCGTGGCGCCAACCCGCGCGGTACCATCCTTGCCGGTAGACCCGGTCCATAAAATATCCTTGGTGCAGGTATCGCCAATGGTGACGTTAGCCCCAAAAACAGGTTTGCCGGTATCCAGCGCGGTAACCCAGATCAGCGATCCTTCGCGGCCCCACATAAAATGCACCGCCATATTGGTAACCAGCGCCGTGGTGGCGACATAGCGCGGGGCGTCGCGGCCCAATAGCGCCTGACCCAGTGCCTTGCTTTGTAGCTCCACCGCGTAAAACCCGGGTTTTTTAAGGGGGATGCCGATGACCTCAAAGGCCTTTCCACCTTCGGGGCGGGGAATATCAAAGGATTTGCTGGGGGTATCTTTTTCAAAAATGGACTTTGAGCCGGTGTCGTTTTGAAAGACAGAATTGCCGTCCTTGTCCTTGGTCCAATTGCCACGCCATTGCCCGGCGCTTTTGGCGCGTTTCATCCAGCCGAGCATGGCAAATATATCTTTGGCGCGGTGTACCCGGGCGGGAATGGTATTTTGCGGTAGAGTTTTCAACTTGGCCAGCAGGATTGGTTCAACATTGCGCACGGTGACTGGCAAAACCGCCCCGGCGCGGCTTTCGATAATGCCAAAATTACTGGCAAACTTGATCAATGGCGGGAAGGCATCGGTATGTACGGTTAACGGAAAGCGTTCTGCATTTTGCAGGGGGCGACCGGAATCATCTTTCAATCCATCCGGCAATTCCACGCTAAAGCCGGTATTGGGGGCAAAGGGGGCCTTGAACGTAATGCTGCTCACCGTGGGCGTGTCTTTATCACTGCCCAGATCGGCGCTTTGGCGGGTGCCATCGGCGCTAACGAGCGAAATTTTGCTGGCCATGGCGGTGGGAATGGGCGCGCTGAAGCCGACGTGCATATCCATCATCGGCAGGCACGGCGCATCGGCATTGGTGCGCTGGCAACTGAAACGGGCGCTAAAAGCCGGGCGGGTGCGAAATTTCAGGATTTGCTCATGATCGGTAACCAGACCCGAGGGGGCGGCAATGCCTTTGCCCCAGACCAGAGACAGCCGGGTTGCAGGGGGCAACGTGCGCTGGCAACGCACGGCGCTGATCACATCTTCGCGCTTTTTCGCCGGACCATCACCTTCGCGTAGCAGGCCGCGATAACGATAACCAAGGGAGCGCAAGGCGGCCATCGCCTTTTCACGCTCATCACCGGAAAGAACTTGCACGGGAATTTGCTCGCCAATGCCCTCAACAGCGCAATAGGCGTTTTTTGCGATAGAGGACGGCGTGGCCGGGGCATCCAGCCCTAAAAAGAAAATCTGGTTTTCATCAATGCGGCGATAGCCTTCATAGGGCTGGGTGTCGGCAATCCTGGGGCCGCCAGTATTAAACTTATAGGCATTTTTGCCCGCCACGCGCGCGCCGTTCAGGGTTTTTACATCGGCTTTTAAGGTGAAGCTACAACGCACACCGCCCGGCAGATCATGATCAAAATCATAGACCCAGTTACGATCATCGGCCCAGCGGCCACTGCCCTTGGCCGGACAGTCTATCGCAAACGGACTTTCCTGACGCGGATCACCTAGGCTGGTCATGGGAGCGGAAAAACGCACAGCCACCTGGCGGACGTTTTTGATTATCCCTTGGGGCGAAAATACCTGCACTCTAGCCGAGGTAGCCGCCAGAGCGGTATTGGTAAAAAGCAAAGCTYCCAGCAGTAAAGCCGCTGAAACCATGAAGCGTGGCATGCTAAGTTTTTGAGTGGTGCTGTGCATAAAAATCCCCTGATACGTCCCCCCGGACGGTTCTACCTGCGCACTGTGCCAAGAATAAGGTGGCAGTGCGACCATATTCGTTCAGTTTAGCATCTTTCTTCTGAGTTGGCACAGGGCTATCTTAAGCGTGCTAAATCAGTCAGCCTTCGCGCTTAATGACGAAGGAAGCCCCACGCCGCCCCGGCGCACAGGAANTGGCCAAYACAYYATGAAACMAGAGTTTTACAAGCATTTGCGCGCCGAGCTTAGCGCCATAGACACGGCGGGCCTGACCAAGGCCGAACGCACCATTGTTTCGCCTCAGGGTGCAAAAATAGAGGTTCAGGGCAAGAAAGGGCGCAATTTTGTTCTGAATTTTTGCGCCAATAACTATCTGGGCCTTGCCGATTCGCCACAACTGATCGAAGCGGCTAAAACGGCGCTCGACGAGGACGGCTATGGCATGGCCTCGGTGCGATTTATCTGTGGCACCCAAGGCATTCACCACGAACTGGAATCCGCGCTCAGTGCCTTTTTTGGCAAGGAAGACAGCCTGCTTTATGTCGCCTGTTTTGACGCCAATGGCGGCTTGTTCGAGCCGCTGTTTGGGCCCGAAGACGCCATCATCTCGGATGCCTTGAACCATGCGTCGATTATAGATGGCATCCGCCTGTGCAAGGCCAAGCGCTATCGCTATGCCAATAATGATATGGAGGATCTGGAGGCCCAGTTGAAAGCCGCCAAAGCGGATGGGGCGCGCCATATCATTATCGCTACCGACGGGGTGTTCTCCATGGATGGTATTATCGCCAACTTGCGCGGTATTTGCGATCTGGCGGATCGTTATGGGGCGCTGGTCATGGTTGATGACAGTCATGCCACGGGCTTTATGGGCAAAGGCGGGCGCGGCAGCCCAGAGCATTGCGGCGTGATGGACCGGGTGGACATTCTGACCGGCACGCTGGGCAAGGCGCTTGGCGGTGCGGCGGGGGGCTATGTCTCTGGCCGCAAAGAGGTTTTGGATATGTTGCGCCAACGCTCGCGGCCTTATCTGTTTTCCAATGCGCTGCCGCCCATGCTTTGTGCGGCGGGCCTGAAAGCGCTGGAACTGGTGCAAAATGGTGCGAATTTGCGCGCGCGGCTTTTTGATAATGCCAAGCGCTTTCGCGCCGGTATGGAAGCGGCGGGCTTTACCCTCATCCCAGGCGAACACCCGATCATTCCGGTGATGCTGGGCGATGCCAAACTGGCCCAGAATATGGCCGCCTTGATGCTGGAGGAGGGGGTCTATGTCACCGGGTTTTCCTTCCCCGTGGTGCCTAAGGGACAGGCGCGCATCCGCACACAAATGTCGGCCGCGCATACGCCGGAACAGATTGATTTTGCCATCGACGCCTTTACCCGGGTTGGCCGCACACTGAGTGTGATCACATGAAGGCGCTGGTCAAGGCAAAGCCCGAACGCGGTATTTGGATGATGGACCAGCCCATGCCCGTTATGGGCGTGGATGATGTGCTGATCAAGATCAGAAAAACTGCCATTTGCGGCACCGATATTCATATTTATAACTGGGATGAATGGGCGGAAGAAAATGTGCCTGTGCCAATGATTACCGGCCATGAATTCATGGGTGAAATTGTCGATCTGGGTAGTAATGTCTCCCGCCACAAGGTGGGCCTGCGGGTCTCTGGCGAGGGCCATATTGTCGGTGATCGCTCCCGCGCCGCCCGCGAAGGTAAATGGCATCTCTCCCCCGATACCAAGGGCGTGGGGGTAAACCGCCCGGGCGCCTTTGCTGAGTTTCTGGCCATTCCAGCGTTTAACGTGGTGCCATTACCCGACCATGTCAGCGACGACGTGGCAGCAATTCTGGACCCGCTTGGCAATGCCACCCATGCCGCGCTGACCTTTGATCTGGTGGGCGAAGATGTGTTGATCACCGGGGCCGGGCCGATAGGCGCAATGGCGGCGGCGGTGGCCCGCCATGCCGGGGCGCGCCATGTGGTGATCACAGACATCAATGCACACCGGTTGGAACTGGCCGATAATCTGGCTGATGTGCGTACCGTTAATGTCGCACAAGAGGATTTGCGCGATGTGATGGCCGAGCTTGGCATGACCGAAGGCTTCGATGTGGGCCTGGAGATGTCGGGCGCCGGGCCGGCCTTTACCCAAATGGTCGATACCATGGTGATGGGCGGCAAGATTGCGCTTCTGGGCATTCCAGAGGGGGAAACCGCCGTGCGCTGGTCCACGGTGATTGGCAAGGCGCTGATCATCCATGCCATTTATGGGCGGCGCATGTTTGAAACCTGGTATAAAATGCTGGCCATGCTGGGCTCGGGGCTGAACGTGGATAAAATCATCACCCATCATTTCCCCATTGATGATTTTCAGGCTGGCTTTGACGCCATGCGGTCGGGAAAAAGCGGGAAGGTGATTTTGGAGTGGTGAGGCGCGTTATTAAGTTTTCACGCGCAAATATTTTGCAAAAATTTCATGTGGCTGTTCACTTATTAGATTTTTTATTATTTCACTTTCTCTTTCTGTTACAGCTTTTCTTTTATCACCTTGAGGCTGCCCTCCCTTATCATTTGGGGCAATCTCGTGCGTAACAGGCACAAAAGCTTCAAGCATTTTATCGAAAATGTCTTGTGTGTATTTTTGAATATCTTCCGGAAGTTCTAATCTGGCTTGATCGCGAGCTTGCCAAAACAAAGCCCTTGCCTCAGCGTTAACCCGACCCTCTTTCATAACTAAGCCTAATGCCTCCGTAAGCAATGAATAATCTGAGCTACCCCCCGATGGTTGGACCATTTTGGGCGTATATTATGCTACATTTTGCTCCTGTTGATCCGGTTTGGTTGTTTCAACTTTCTGCCTGTAGATCAGGGCGCGTACTGGCGCTAGGCCAGAACAACACCTTCTCTGATGTGCCCCTAGTTTGTTAGACACCTTGCAAGGTAAAAATGTAGCAAGGAGGTTTACATGTCTGGACTGAGATACACCGAGGAATTTAAACGTGAGGCTGTCGCCCAGATCACGGGTCGAGGGCATTCGGTTAAAAGCGTGGCGGAGGGCTTGGGTGTTTGTACCAAGTCGATTTATGACTGGGTAAAGCGTTATGGGTCGCAGGAACCGGAGCGCCGTATTGCCGATGCCGGGCGAGCAGAGAACCGTCGTTTGAAGGCCGAGCTGGCCCGCGTG
>NVVU01000013.1 GCA_002733485.1 Robiginitomaculum sp. | reverse complement strand
TATCGCCACTCGCTACGACAAAAACGCCACCAACTTTATGGCCGCATTATGCCTTGCCGCCCTGATCTGCTACTGGATTTGAATGAGTCTGGACCCTAAGATAGGCACAGCATAAGGGGAGATTAGCATGACAATCAAGATGGCCGTGGCAACAGCGTTTACTTTTTTACTGGTGTTGGCCCATGGTGCGCTGGCGCAGTCTCTCTATCCCTTGCCGCCACAGCCCGATGGGCAGGCCTGGCCGGGTGCCAAGTGGGAAGAGGGCGTCTTGCCGCCCCAGACCAAAGCGCCGCTGGAGGCGCTGTTGGATGATGCCATGGCGCGCGAAATGTCCGATGTGATGGGCGAAACCCGCGCCATTGTGATCATTTACAAGGGCAAAATGGTGGCAGAGCGTTATCGCGATGGTTTTGACCCCGATACCAAACAGGTCAGCTGGTCGATGGCCAAATCCATTACCTCTGCTTTGGTGGGCACGGCGGTTAAGCGCGGCATGATTGCCGATCTGGATGCGCCCATGCCGGGACCCTGGGCGGCGGATGATCCACGCGCCGCCATCACCTGGCGGCAGTGGCTGAATATGGTGGACGGGCTGGACTATCACGAGATTGGCGCTAAGGGGCTGAGCAATAACGATGTGGTGCAAATGATGTTTGGCAAGGGGCGCTATGATACTATTGCTTACGTCAAGGGATTACCAATGGCTGAAGAACCCGGCACCCACTGGAACTATTCCACCGCCGGATTTCATTTACTGGCGCGTGCGGTGCAGGGATTGGTGGCGCAAAAGGCCCACGCCACCCCTCCGGCACCAGAGGACATGGTGGATTATGCCAATGCCAGCCTGTTTACCCCCATCGGCATGGATGCCCGTATAGAATTTGACCCCGCCGGTACCTTTATGGGCGGCTCGCTGGTTTGGGCCTCGGCGCGCGATTTTGCCCGCTTTGGCTATCTCTATCTACGCGATGGCATATGGGACGGTAAGCGGGTACTGCCCGAAGGCTGGGTGGATTTTTCCCGCACCAAAAGCCCGGCTGATAATGTCACTGTTTATGGTGCCGGCTGGTGGATCAATGCTGCCAATGCCGATGATATTCACCCCAGGGGACAAGGCTCGGCCCTTGGCCCGCGTGATGCGTTTTCGGCTCAAGGCCATGAGGGCCAGATCATCTGGGTGGTGCCCTCACGTGATCTGGTGATTGTACGTCTGGGTCTGATGGGCAATGGCGGGCAAAGCTGGCCAGCGCTTTATGACTGGGCGCAAAAGGTCACCATGACGTTTAAGGAAGAATAATCAATAAGGTCAATGCACCCATCATTGGCCATATAAAATTACTTTGAAAGAATTGGTCACATTTCTTGTTGGCCTCATGCATTGCCGTGTCGTTCCGCCAATGGCAGCTTATAGTGGACGTATCGCGTATGGGCACACCATGAACCGTAAAATCAGAGTTTGCATTTCCGGAGCCGGGGTTTTTGGCGGCCATCACGCGGCCAAGCTGGCGGCCCATCCCCGCATTGAATTTGTTGGGATATATGACCCGGAACACCCGGAACGAGCGCAAGCTCTGGTCGATGAATACGGCGGCAAAGCGTTTGAAACCCGCGAGGATATGATTGCCGCCGCTGATGCCCTGATCGTGGCCAGCCCGGCCAGCGTTCATTACCGCCAGGCCATAGATGCGCTGGAGCACGGCCTGCATGTGCTGGTGGAAAAGCCATTGGCCACCCGCCTTGAAGATGCCCGCGAAATGGTAGCCATGGCCGAAAAACAGGGCGTTATTTTACAAGTCGGTCATCAGGAACGCTTTGTTTCCCACGCTATTGGCCTTTTTGACATTCCGGAAACACCGGTCAGCATTCAGGCTTCGCGCGTTGCGCCTTTTTCGCCGCGCGGCACCGATGTCAGCGTGACCCTGGACCTGATGACCCACGATCTGGATCTGGTGAATTTGCTGGCAGGCGGCGAGGCCGACGAAGTGACTTCGGACATACGCACTGGCCCCAGCGGCGGTATTGACGATGCCCGCGCCGAAATTCGCTTTCCCGGCGGCACCAGAGCCAGCATCCATGCTTCGCGTGTATCTTCGGACCGCCAGCGCCATATGCGCATTGAATACCCCTCCGGCGTGGTTGAGATTGATTTTTTTAATCGCTCGCTGACCAATGGTACCCCCTTTGCGCTAAACGCCGGTTTTGCCGATGCGCCCGAGGCGCAGGACTGTCTGGCCGCCGAAGTCAACGCCTTTGTCTGTGCCATTCTGGATGGTGGACAGGTGCCGGTTTGTGGCATTGCCGGGGCCAAGGCACTGGCACTGGCCCTGCGCGTCGACAAGGTCGCCTAAGCGCCGTAAAAGGGCGCAATGACGCGTAAAATTTCCATTACTTCGGCTCAATTAAACCCCGTTATGGGCGATATTGCAGGCAATTGTGCCTTGATCCGGGAGGCCCGCGCCGAGGCCACCAAAGCCGGTGCCGATATTGTCATGACACCGGAACTGGGCGTGCTGGGCTATCCCCCCGAAGATCTGGTTTTAAAATCCTCTGCCGTGGCCGCCTGTCGCGAAGCGGTTGAGGCGCTGGCACGTGAAACCCGCGATGGTAGCCCGGCTGTGCTGGTGGGCGCGCCATGGCTGGATAATGACCGGCTTTATAATGCGGTGCTGTTGCTGGAAGGCGGCAAGATTGCCGCGCGCCGCTACAAGCACGATCTACCAAACTATGATGTGTTTGATGAAATGCGTGTCTTCGCCCCCGGGCGGGTGCCCGAGCCGGTGGAGTTTCGCGGGTTGAAACTGGGCCTGCCCATTTGCGAGGATATCTGGTTGCAGGCCGTACCCCGGGCGTTGGCGGCGGCGGGGGCGGATATGCTGCTATGCATTAATGGTTCGCCCTTTCGGCGTAATATCAACGCCTGTCGCCATGAGGCCTTTCGCACCTGGCACGCAGATGTGCACCTGCCGCTGGTGTTTATCAATCAGGTTGGTGGTCAGGATGAGCTGGTCTTTGATGGCGGCGGTTTTTCCTGGGATGAAACGGGCAAGGTTGTGCAGTACGCGCCGCCTTTTGTGCCGTCCCTGCAAACTTGCCATTGGCAGGAAAGCGATACCGGCTGGCAGTGCGAAGCGCCGCCCTTGTCCGCACCAATTGAAGACCTTGAGGCAGACTGGCAGGCGCTGTGTCTGGGCCTTGGGGATTATGTCAACAAGAACGGCTTTCCGGGCGTGGTGCTGGGCCTTTCCGGCGGGGTGGATTCGGCGCTATCTGCCGCCATTGCCGTGGATGCGCTGGGGCCGGAGCGGGTCTGGTGCGTGATGATGCCCTCCGCCTACACCTCTCAAGAGAGCCTTGATGATGCGGTGGCCTGTGCCGAGCTGTTGGGGGTGCGCTATGACAGCATTTCCATCAAGGCGGCGGTGGATACCTATGCCGATATGCTGGGGCCGCTGTTTGCCGGGCGCGATGCCGACACCACCGAAGAAAACCTGCAATCACGGGTGCGTGCGGTTACCCTGATGGCGCTTTCCAACAAATTTGGCCATATGTTGCTGACAACCGGCAACAAATCAGAAATGGCAGTGGGTTATGCCACCATTTATGGGGATATGTCTGGGGGCTATAACGCCTTGAAAGATATTTATAAAACCGAAGTGTTTGAGCTTTGTCGCTGGCGCAACTCGTATAAACCAGCCAGTGCCCTTGGACCACAAGGTCCGGTAGTGCCCCAAAGCGTGATCGACAAACCGCCTTCGGCGGAATTAAAACCCGACCAGAAAGATCAGGACAGCCTGCCGCCCTATGCCGATCTGGATGCCATTTTGCATGGCCTGATCGAGGAAGAGGTGGATGCGGCCAGCATTATTGCGCTCGGCTATGATGCCGATGTGGTGCGCAGGATCGAACATTTGCTGTATCTGGCGGAATATAAACGCCGCCAGGCCCCGCCGGGAGTGAAAATCAGTCGCCGCAATTTTGGCCGCGACCGGCGTTATCCAATTACCAACCGCTTTCGGGATAAAACATAATGCTCGTGCAGATGCGATACGGGCAGGGTTAGGAAGGCCATTTAATGTTTACCTCACTTCTGATTGCTAATCGCGGCGAAATCGCCTGCCGGATCATACGAACGGCACGACGTCTGGGCATGCGCACCATTGCGGTTTATTCTGAGGCCGATGCCAACGCCCTGCATATGCGCGAGGCCGACGAGGCGGTGCTGATCGGCCCGGCTGAGGCCGCCAGAAGCTATCTGAGCGTGGATGCAATTATGGCTGCCGCGAAACAAACCGGGGCCGAGGCCGTGCACCCGGGGTATGGGTTTTTGTCGGAAAATCAGGATCTGGCGGCGGCGTGCGAGCGGGMAAATATTACTTTTGTCGGCCCATCGGTACAATCCATGCGCCTGATGGGCCTAAAAGACGAAGCCAAGCGCATTATGGAGGCCGCCGGGGTGCCGGTAACACCGGGCTATCATGGCGAGGATCAGCGCGAAGAGACTTTGGCCGCCGAGGCCGACAAGATCGGTTATCCGGTGTTGATCAAGGCCGTGGCAGGCGGCGGCGGGCGGGGTATGCGCCGCGTGGATGCGCCTGAGGCGTTTCTGGATGCACTGGAGTCCGCCCGGCGCGAGGCTAAATCCGCCTTTGGTGATGATCGGGTACTGATCGAAAAATATATTCTCAATCCCCGCCATATCGAAGTGCAGATTTTTGGTGACCGGCGTGGCCGCATTGCCCATTTTTACGAACGCGATTGTTCGGTGCAGCGCCGCCATCAAAAGGTAATCGAGGAATCGCCTGCCCCGGGTATGAACGCAGAAATGCGCAGCATCATTTGTTCGGCTGCTGTCGAGGCAGCTCGCGCTGTGGGCTATGAAAACGCTGGTACGGTAGAGTTCATTGTTGATGGTTCCGGCCCGCTGCGTCCTGACGGCTTCTGGTTCATGGAAATGAATACCCGCCTTCAGGTTGAACACCCGGTCAGCGAACTGGTCACGGGCTATGATCTGGTCGAGTTGCAATTGCGCGTTGCCGCCGGAGGTTCGGTTCCTGAGCAGGACCAGATTACGCAACGCGGCACGGCAATCGAAGTGCGCCTCTATGCCGAAGACCCGGCCAATGCCTATATGCCGTCCACGGGAACACTGGAACATTTCTTTCTGCCAGCGGGGCCCGGCATCCGGGTTGATACCGGCTATGATGAGGGCGATCAGGTCAGCGAGTTTTACGACCCCATGCTGGCCAAACTTATCACCCATGCCCCGGCGCGAGAGCTGGCCATAAATAACCTCGGCCAAGCGGTCTCATCGGTGCAATCCTGGCCGGTGCGCACCAATGCCGGGTTTTNGGCCCGGTGCCTGGCTTCACCGGATTTTCATAAGGGCGAGGTCGATACCGGCTTTATTGATGCCCACGAAGACCTGTTGCATGGCGTGCATCAAAATCCGGCTTATAAAGCCGCCATTACCGCTTTGGTGGCGCATATTGCATCTTTGGCCGCAAAGACGGACAGCCCTTGGCAAATGCAGGATGGCTGGCGGTTGAATCAGCCGCCACATCTGGTACGCGGCTATGCCTATGAGGGGCAGACCCTGCGCGTGCATATGCAGCCTGTGGGCGAAAAATCATGGCGTCTTGCCTGTGATGATGTCGCTATTGAGGCACATCAAGTGGTCGGTAATGCGGATGGCGGGGTATCATTTGAAATCGACGGTGTGAAACACCGGGCCCAGAACATGCCTTATGACGGCGGGCAGATCACCTTTGATAATGGCGATGCCTGGTCGATGGGCCAGCCAAACCCCGATGCGACCGCCATGGACGCGGATTCCAGTTCGGTAATTGTTGCGCCCATGCCGGGCAAAGTGCTTCAGGTTCTGGCCAAGCCCGGGGCTTCTGCCCGCAAGGGTGAGACGCTGGTGGTGCTCGAGGCCATGAAAATGGAACACGCCTTAAGTGCACAAATGGACACGGTCATCGCCGAAATTCTGGTCAAACCCGGTGCGCAGGTCAGTGAAGGTGATACGCTGGTGCGTTTTGAGGTTGAAGCAGAAACCAGCTGACTGGCGTAACTTTTGCAAAATTCCCCTCATCGTTGAGGGCAATGCCCCAATATGGGGCAGAATTGCAGGAGCTTGGACCATGACAGAGCCTTTGATCGCCAACTGGACCCGAACTCAGCGCGAAAATTTTCGTAAATCTCCCCTTATGTGGCAGCACCAGGTGCATAAAAGTCCGCTATTTTCGGACGAGAAGCTGATCGAACTGATTGAAAAGCACCCGCGCGATCTTTCTGATTTTTGCACCATGAACGAGGGGGCGGACGATATGGCGTCCTGGCGCGGCGGTGATCCGGGCAATCATAGCGGCGAAGCTTTGCTAAAAGCCGTTCGTACTGGACGTTTGTGGATTAATTTGCGCAAAACCTTCAATATTCACCCCGAATACATGGCTCTCTTAAACACCATGATTGGCGAGCTAAAGGCTTTGAACCCCGGCTTTAACCCGGTCAGCATGATGGGCGGATTGTTGATCTCATCGCCAAGCGCCGGCGTGCCCTATCACATTGACCGATCCGACGTCATGCTGTGGCATTTACGCGGCCATAAACGTGTCTGGGTTTACCCTATTGATGATGCAACCATGCCCGAATACGAAGTCGAAGAAATTTTGCTGCACGAACACAATGATGATGTGCCCTATAAAAAAGCAATGGATAACAAAGCCATTATTTATGATCTGGAGCCGGGGCAGGCGGCATGCTGGCCGTTGCATGCGCCGCACCGGGTATTGAACCTTGGGGATATGAATGTTTCCATCGCCATGGAATATTCCCCCTTTAGCACCATTATGCAAAACGGCGCTCAGATCACCAATGGTATTTTACGTCGCCGGTTAGGTCTGAATCCCAAAATTGAGGAACAGGGTTTTGCCAGCCGTTTTGTTCGCTTTGCCGCTTCGCGCATCTTACGCAAGATGAAACTGGTCAAGGCCAGGACTGCGCATGAAGGGGGCTATCTGTTTGATGTGGACCCGGGGTCAAGCGCATCGGTGCGGGAGCTGGCCGGCGAAAAGGCGACGGCTTAAAAGGCGTCTTGTGGTAGCCTCAATGGCGCGCTAGAAGCGCTTCTGGGTGCGCCGGGGGGCAAGCTAGGAGTTGCTTATGAACCGGCTTTCTTTCCCTTTTGCCGTCATTCTTTGCCTTACTTTATTCTCTCCCATAGTGGCGTTTGGTGATGCCGCGCTCAATGCACCGGCGCAGGCCGCTCTGGCAGCAGCAATTGTGGATGCAAAAACGCGCTACGAAAATGCCAAAGCGGATCGCTTTGCCTTCTCCACCCGGGTTGAAACTGGTGATGAAGACAATCCCCTGATCGAGTTTTCCTTTGATCCACAGCGCCCGGCGGACGCGCAATATATTCTTCTTCACCCTAGCGAAGAGGAAAACGCCAAGGCGCGCAAAAAAATGCTCAAACAGCGCCAAAAAGATTTACAAAAGAAGGCGGAAAAGGGCGAGGACGTGATCCCGGATCGTGATCTGGTAATCAAGGGCCCCGAAAAATTGCTGAACAATTCAGCCCATTTCGAGCGCGAAGAAGATCAGGCTTTCGTGTTTTCTTTTCAACCGGCCCCCGGCTCCTTTGATTTTGGCGGTGATGACGGGGAAGATCATGAGAAAAAAGACGAGGTAAAAAAGAACAAGGGCGGCAATGTTTTTGCATTCCATCTGAAAGGCGAAATGTTCATCAGCAAGGACGAACAACGCCTGACCGGCGTGCGCTTTTATGCGCCAAAAAGCTTCAAGCCAATGGCCGTAGCCAAAATCAAGCATTTTGAAATTATGATGGATATTGCCCCGGCCTGGCCGGATGGCCCGCTGGTAACCACGCACCAAACGGTGGAGGTTCGTGGCAAGGCATTGTTTAAAAAATTTGAACAGCTAACCACCGTCAGCAATTTTGGTTTTGAAAAGCGCTGATACGGCTTTGCCATTCAGCGTGAATCCTGCATAAGCTTGGGCATGGCGTTACACTTGATCAAACTTTGTGTTGGCATTGACCGGCTGGACCAGTTGCAAGATCTGTATGCGGCCCGCATGGCCGCGCGCCGGGCGCGCGGCGAACGGCCAAACCCCTGTCATGTCACCCGCATGACCCCGCGCCGCGCCGATGAAATCCTGAATGGCGGGTCGCTCTATTGGGTGATCAAGCGTGTGGTGCAGGCACGCCAGAAGATTGTCGCGATGGAAGAGGTGATCGGCGAGGACGGTATCCGGCGATGCCGTCTGGTGCTGGGGCTGGACCTGATCCCCACCGAGCCACAGCCAAGACGGCCATTTCAGGGCTGGCGTTATCTTAACGCCAATGATGCTCCGGCAGATTTTACGGAACAGGTCGGCGGCGTGGAACTGCCCAGCGATTTGCGAGTACATTTACGCGATATTGGGGCCTGGTAGCCGTCCATATTAAGGCTTCGGTAACCATGTTGGCGCAGTTAAGAGGCATGCGTACTTCCACTCTTATCACCGCAGTCCTGACGGCCTCCCTTTTGGGGGGGTGTTCGTCTTTGCCCATCGTGGGTCATAAAAAAACCAGGCAAGTGCCCATGGCCAAAGCCATCGACCCCGGCCTGAAAATTGCGGTGGATGTGGTGATGGCGCGATTAAGGGGTGCCGATGAGCATGATCTTCGTGCGGTGAAAAGTGCCGCCCCCGAGATTTATCAGCTGGCCGCAGCCCTGATGCCGCCGGCGAACGGTCCGATGGGCACTAAGCAGGCATCCATGAATATACTGCCTGCCCGGCCCAACACTTTGGGCGATATTCAGCGTCTGGATGTGCAAAAGGCAAATGCTGCCCATACCCTGGGGGCGGTCGTTAATGGCGCGCGGATATATCGGGCATCTTATCAGGCCGATGGGTCGCAATCGATTAGGCCTGCGCCAGCGCTTAAAGATGCGCGCAGCCTGTTCTATGCGGTGCATTTGGGAAGCTACCGCACTGCCAGCCGCGCTTTAGAAGGCTTTGCACAAATCAAAGCCAAAACACCAGAGGCATTGAGCGACCTTGAGGCTCGGGTGGAACGCGTGGACCTGGGTCCCAAAAAAGGCATTTTTGAACGCTTGAAGGCTGGTCCCTTTGCCAGTCGGGAACAGGCGCTTAAGGTCTGTGCGCAATTGCGACAGTCGGGCCAGTATTGCGTGCCCGCAGATTTTACCGGCCGGACGCCGGGTTGAAAATCAATTGATCTGGTGAACATCAAAAGTCTGATTGTCAAACTCACCCGCGCCCAGATAGGTAACATAGGCGGTGCCTTCTAATGGTTGTTCCAGCGGAATTTCGTATTGGATGCTATGCTTGTCGGCATAAAGGGTAATGTTGCCCAGCTCGCCTAAAATTTCACCGCGATCATTGGTCACTACCAGCCGGCCATAGGGCGTGGCTCCGCCGTCGCGATAAAGGGTGACCATAAGGCTCTGTGCCCCGGCCCAGTATACATCGGTGATCTGTACGATCATCGCCATGGCCGTTTCGCGCACAAATACCGGTAGGGTCAGGCCCCAGCGCGGCCCCTTGCCATTGGCGCGATCTGCATCAATGCGGATATGCACTCTGCGTTCCCCCTCAATGTCGCTTTTGGGGTCCAGAACCACATAAACGGCACGAGTTTCATCGGGTTTCAGGGTGAATTTGCGAGGCCATAAATGCAGGCCGCGAGAGTCCGAGGGGGCGGCCTCTTCGGGCACGGGGTGTAATACTCCGTCCGGCCCCTGGGCGATGTCGCTCCACTTCACGCTGATCCTCAGGGTATGGCCGCCGCTGTTATGAACCTTCACCTCACCGGCGCGGTTTTGTTCGGTCAGGACTATCCGGGATGGGTCGGTGGTGATATCTGCATAACTGGCGCAGGCAAATCCCAAAAGCGCAGTCAAACAGAGTGTAAATCTGGCGAAGTGGCGCATAATTGTCCCTGTCTGTGATTCGGATCAGGTTGCCATGCAAACCCCATTGAATGAAGATACCGTTGAAAACCTGAAAACCCATGGAACGCCCGATGGTCATGTCATTGTGGTTGGCAATGAAAAAGGCGGGGCGGGCAAGTCCACCATTGCGGTGCATTTATCGTTGGCACTGATGCGCATGGGCCACCGGGTCGGCGTTATTGATCTGGATACACGCCAACGCACATTCACCCGGTATATGGAAAACCGGGCCGCTTGGGCCAAGACGCAAAACCAGTCTTTGCCGGTGCCCGATATGGCGATGGTTGCCTCTGGTGCCTCCCGCCAGCTGGATACACGTGAAGAGGAAGAGGCGAATAACTGGCAGGTCTCTTTGGCGGCGCTAAAGGCAAACCATGATTTTATCATTGTGGATGCCCCCGGCAGCGATACCTATCTTTCCCGGCTGGCCCATGGGGATGCTGACACCATTTTAACGCCGATCAATGACAGCTTTGTGGATTTTGATCTACTGGCCAATACGGCGCAGGGCGGGGTGGCCAAGGCCCGGCCCAGCCTCTATAGCGAAATGGTCTGGGATGCCCGCAAACACAAGGCGGCGCGTGCGCATAAAAGCATTGACTGGGTGGTGATGCGCAACCGCATGAGCATGATCAATGCGCGCAATAAACAACGGGTGGGCGACAGCCTGCAAATCCTCTCGAACCGGCTGGGCTTTCGGCTGGCCCCGGGCTTTGGCGAGCGGGTGATATATCGAGAACTGTTTCCCTCTGGCCTGACGCTGCTGGATTTGACGCAAAAGGGCAGCGCCATCCAGTTCTCCATGAGCCATGTGGCCGCCCGTCAGGAATTGCGTGATCTGTTGATTGTATTGAAACTGAAGGCGCTGCAAGGCGCCGCGTTTGCATTTTGAACGATCAGCCCGGCGGCACCGCAAAACAGGATTGGCCCAGCGTATTTAATTTGGCACAGAGCGTCCGTGCGCCGGTGGGGCTAAGGCCCAAAAACCGCACCCGATATAGCGGCGCGCCATTGCGCTCTCCTTCGGCAATCTGGCCCGCATAACCGGCAAGTTCGTTCTGGGCGATGTCGCTAATGTGGTGCAGGCGGGTGCTGGCCTGTTTGGGCGATGAAAATGCCCCCACCTGAATGCCCCATTTCCCGGTGGTTGTGGGTTCCATTGGCAGGCTTCTTTGAGGCGCTGATGCCGCCTTGATCAGAGGCAAAGGGCGGGTCTCGATGGTATCATCAATGACAATCTGAACTCCGCGCCGCTCGCCATCGCCCTGATGAGCAAGGCCCGGCAGGCCTGCTACCAGCACTGGCTCGCGATCATCCAGGTCTTTTAGCGGCGGGGTTTTTGCCGCGTCTTTATTGGCACGCCGCTGGGCCAGCACGCCAAAGGCCCGTTCCAGCAATTTGGTGGCATAGGCATCGCGCTCGGCCCCCGAAGCCCCGCCAAAGACCACCACAATCAGGCGTTCGCCTTTGCGCTGGGCCGTGACGGCAATGTTATAGCCGGACTGGTTGGTAAAGCCGGTTTTCAGGCCATCAACGCCTTTAACGCGCCCCAACAACGCATTGTGATTAGGCAGGCTGCGTTGGTTCCACACCAGCTTACTGAGCGAGAAATACCGATAATCGGTGGGAAAGTCATGGTGGATACGATAGGCCAGTACCGCCATATCGCGCGCTGTCATCACCTGGCGTTTATCCGGCAGGCCTGAAGCATTAACAAAGCGGCTGTCCTTCATGCCCAGRGCGTGGGCCTTTTTGGTCATCATAGAGGCAAAGCGAGTTTCGCCACCGCCAAGGCGTTCTGCCAGYACCACGGCCACATCATTGGCGCTTTTGGTAACCATGGCGCGCACCGCATCTTCAACGCTGATGGTGGAATTGGCCTTCAGTCCCAATTTGGACGGGCGCGCTCGCGCTGCCTTTGCCGAGACACGCAATGAATCATCCCAGCCAAGATCGCCAGCCTTGATGGCATCAAACACCATATACAAGGTCATCACCTTGGTCAGGGAAGCTGGATGGCGCGCTGCATCGGCATGACGTGCATGCAATACTTCGCCGGTGGCCTCAACCACGGCAATGGCGGCAAAGCGCTCTGGCGGCGTTTTGGCCAAAGCCGGGCAAAGAGCGGTCAGTGTGACCAAAAAGGCGAGCACAAGGGTGCGCATAGGATGGTATCTCATAGGTTGCTGAGCATGAAAACTTAAAGTCAACGACCTTTCCAAGCCGTAAAGAAATTCAAAATGCTGCAATGCACAAAAATCTTGACGCAAGTGCGAAGTGAACCTATATTCAAGCGGTAATTATTGGTAAGAATGATAAAGCCCTCCCTCTCATTTCATTTTTGCTGCGTTTGCGAAATAACTTAAGCTCAAACAGGAATTCGTTATGACGAGCCAAGCCAAAACCAACAAAGCCAGGGCTGAGAAGCCTGAGGCCGTAAAAGAACCCTTTGAAAATGCCGCCAAAGCCTCCAGCGATGCGATGCAGGACGGATTTGAACAGGTTGTGCGTACCGCCGGTGAATTTGGCGACCATGTCAAAGCCAATACCGATGCGATGGTGCAAAGCCTGACCATTGCTGGCAAGGGCATTGAGGCCATCAATACTGAAATGTCCGGATTTGCAAAAACCAGTCTGGAAAAAGGCGTTGCGACGGCACAAGCGCTGGCCGGTGCCAAGAGCCTGCAAGAAGTGGTTGAGTTGCAAAGCTCTTTTGCAAAAACCGCCATGGAAAGCTATCTTTCCGGGTTAAACATTTTAACCAGCATGAGCACGTCTTTGCTGCAAAACGCGGCCAAACCGATCAATGATCGGGCACAGGCCAATGCGCAATTGGTACAAGATTTCCGCTAAGCTTTAAGTCTGATATACGATTAGAAAGCCCGGTGCCTTGCGCCGGGCTTTTTGTTTAGGCCAGAGTCACGGTGCCGCCCGGCAGGCTGGTGATCTGTCCGGCCAGTTCCAGCTCCAGAAGGGCAGCCGCACAAACGGCTGCGGGAAGGCCGCTTTGGCGGACCAGCTCATCCCGGGGCGTCGGGCTGGGGCTGAGTAGTTGTAACAAGGTGGGGCGGGCCTGATCCACATCTACATCATCCGGGGCGTTATCCGGGGGAATATCAAACAGGTCACTTTGATCGTGCAATTGTCTCGGCCGCCGCCCGGCCAGTGCATCGGCAACATCCTGTGCACTTTCGGCCAGCAAAGCCCCGGATTTAATCAACCCGTTGGTGCCTTTACAGCGCGGATCCAAAGGCGAGCCGGGGGTGGCCATGACTTCGCGCCCTTGTTCCAGCGCATAACGCGCCGTGATCAGAGAGCCGGAGCGCTCCGCCGCCTCGATAACCAGTACGCCCAGGGCCAGGCCTGAAATGATCCGGTTGCGGCGGGGAAAATCCCGGGCGCTGACTCGGTGACCCAGTCTTCGCTCGGACACAATGGTGCCATGGCGCAAAATCTCTTCGCGCAGATCGGCGTGTTCCGGCGGATAGATGTGATCAACGCCGCCGGCCACCACGGCCACGGTGCCGCTTTGCAAGGCTCCATGATGGGCCGCGCCATCTATGCCGCGGGCCAGCCCGGAAACTATGATATAGCCCAGATCCCCCAATTCGCCGGCCATTTGCCGCGCCATGCGCATGCCCATGGCCGAGGCATTGCGCGCCCCCACCATGGCACAGGCCGGTTTGGCAAGATTGGATACATCGCCCAGAACGCTCAGCACCGGGGGGGGCGGGTCCAACGCGCCAAGCGCCTCTGGATAATCCGGATCGCACGCGGGTAGGATCAGGCCGCCAAGATTGTCCAGCGCCTCAATCTCTGCTTCGGCAACGGCCCGGCTGGTGATTTTCAGCGGATCAATCCGTCCGCCACGCCGCGCCAGTGCCGGCAGGGCCTCCAGCGCCGTTTCGGCATCGCCAAAGCGGCTAAGCAGGCCGCGAAAAGCCACCGGGCCGACCTGGGGCGTACGGGCCAGGCACAGCCAGGCCACCAGCGCCCGGGGGCCAAGTGCCTGTCGCGCGGTCATTTTTTCTTGTCACCAAAGCGTGGCTCGGTGCCCTTCATCATACGCACAATGTTGGACCAGTGCCGAATGCTGATGACCAGCGCCATCAGGCCGCTGAACATGGCGATGTCGGGCCGCCCCAGGGCCAGCGCAATGGCCGGGGCGCTGTTGACCGACAGGAGCGCCGCCACAGACGAAATGCGAATGAGGGCCGCTGTGAGCAGCCAGATGGCGGCGCAGGCGATGCCAAGCGGCCAGAGCGCCACAAAAACAGCCCCAAAAAACGTAGCCACCCCTTTGCCGCCGCGAAAGCCCAGCCAGACCGGATAGCAATGGCCCAAAAGTGCTGCCACCGCCGCTACCAGGCCCATATAGGGGCCCAGATACTGGCTGGCCAGAACATAGGCCGTCGCCGATTTCCCCCCATCCAGTATGAGGGTGGCCAGTGCCAGATCCTTGCGGCCGGTGCGTAACACATTGGTGGCGCCAATATTGCCCGACCCGATTTTACGCACATCGCCCAGCCCAAACCAGCGCGATAACAAGACGCCAAAAGGAATGGAGCCAAGAAAATAACCGCCGATCAGGGCGATGGTCAGTAATACGGGGGGCATGAAATACCTGTATCATCGAAAATGAAACATAACCATAAGGCGTGACGTGGCGTTTCGCCAGCGCCAATTAATGCAACTGAACATGCGTTAAGAGCAGGCTTTTGTATAAGTCGTTCAATTATAAGTTGTTTGGCCCGGCGTCACGTACATCTTGCCCAACATGGCTGGTAAACTTGTCAAAGTTGTTGATAAACATCGCCACCAGCTTGCGGGCCTGATCATCATAGGCTTGCCCGTCGGCCCAGGTGCTACGCGGGTCCAAAATGGCGCTGTCTACACCAGACACCGAAACCGGAACTTCAAGGCCGAAATTCTCGTCCATGCGAAATTCGGCGGCGTTTAATGATCCATCCAGCGCAGCGGCCAGCAAGGCGCGGGTGGCCTTGATCGGCATGCGATTGCCGGTGCCATAGGGGCCGCCGGTCCAGCCAGTATTGACCAGCCAGCAGGTGACCTCGTGTTTGGCGATAAGGTCACGCAGCAAATTGCCATATTCGGACGGATGACGGGGCATGAACGGGCCGCCAAAACAGGTGGAGAATGTGGCCTGTGGCTCGGTAATACCTTTTTCCGTGCCGGCGACTTTGGCGGTATAGCCCGAAAGAAAGTGATACATGGCCTGGCTGGGGGTCATGCGCGCGATCGGGGGCAGAACCCCAAAAGCATCGGCGGTCAGCATGATGATGTTCTTGGGATGTCCGCAACGCCCGATGGGGCTGGCATTGGGAATGGCGCTTAGGGGATAGGCCCCACGGCTGTTTTCCGCCAGGCTGGCATCGTCCAGATCCAGCGTGCGGGTGTCTGGGTCCATCACCACGTTTTCCAGTACGGTGGCCCACATTTTGGTTGTGGCGTAAATTTCCGGCTCAGCCTTTTCGCTAAGGTGGATCATTTTTGCGTAACAGCCGCCTTCAAAATTAAACAGGCCGTTTTCCGACCAGCCATGTTCGTCATCGCCGATCAAAGTGCGGTCCGGATTGGCCGAGAGCGTGGTCTTTCCGGTACCGGAAAGGCCAAAGAAAATGGCCGCATCATCGGCATCATCATGGCCTACATTGACCGAGCAATGCATAGGCATAATGGACTTTTTGGGCAGCAGGTAATTCAAAATGGAAAAAACTGATTTTTTGATCTCGCCCGCATAAGACGTGCCGCCAATCAGCACCAGACGCCTGGCCATATTGACAGCAATCACGGTTTCCGAGCGGGTGCCGTGACGGATGGGGTCGGCGCGAAAGCCCGGCATRCTGATAATGGTGAATTCGGCGGCAAAGTTTGCCAGTTCTTCCGTGGCCGGAATACGCAGTAAATGACGGATAAAGAGAGAATGCCAGGCAAATTCCGTGATCACATTTACCGGTAGACGGTGGTCCAGATCGGCACCGCCAAAGAGCTCTTGTACAAACAATTCCTGTTCGCCCATATAGGCTTTGAAATCTTCCCATAAAGCCTCAAATTGCCCCGGAGCCATGGATACGTTCTGGTCCCACCAGACTGATTTTTCGGTTTCTGCGTCGCGAACAATGTACTTGTCCTTGGCCGAACGCCCGGTGTGCTGGCCGGTTTTGACGACCAGAGAGCCGCCTTGCGCGACATGGCCTTCATGGCGGCTGATGGCTTCATCGTAAAGGGCGGCATCTGGCCAGTTCCAATGGACATTTTGTTTGCTTCTAATGCCCAGAGCGCTCAGCGCAGTTGTATTCATATGCAGGCCCGTATGCTTCACAATCAGCTCCTTGAGAATTGATGATCCGGCTCCTATCCAGACGCGCGCAGCGATACGCGTTATCCGCTTTCAAGTCCACCGTGTGTATGTATGTTTACGTGCCAATATGGGCACAAAAGCTGAGTACCTATGGCCCCAAACTTGCATTTCAGTGGGTAAATGCAGCATATTGTTCCAAAGAGGGGCTAATTACAGATGACTTGGTGCACTTTTCCATTTGCTGTGCTAGRCGCTTTCGTCGGCTTTGGAAGCTCGGCGGGCTGAACTTATTATCCATGAAATTCAAAGGCATGATGAGCGTATGATTGATCTTCAACCTACACCAACCCATAGCGGCCTTCCTCGCCGCCTGGCGGATTTTGAGCTGCTGAGTGATGCTTTGGACTATGCGGCAAAAGGCCAGAGCGGATTAAATTTCTATAGTGCCAGAAATGGCCTTGAAGAAGTGGTGCCCTATGCGGATTTGCGCACTCGTGCGCTTGATGCCGCCCAGCGTATGCTGGCCTCGGGCCTGSTTGCCGGTGACCGGGTGGCCATCATTGCGGAAACCGATGCAGAATTTGTGGTGACCTTCTTTGGCTGTGCCTATGCGGGGCTTATCCCGGCACCCTTGCCACTGCCCGTCGCCTTTGGTGGTAAGGAAGGTTATATCGCGCATCTGAAACGGATCATGCAGGTTTGCGGTGCCCGTGCCGTTTTTGGCCCGGCTTCGCTGGTTGAATGGATCAAGGATGCGGCGCAGACGCTGGATCTGGTATTCTCTGGCGCGTTGGCTTCATTGCAGCCCGAACGCGGTGCTGATGTGAAATTGCCTCGAGCCAAGCCTGGGGATATGAGCTATCTGCAGTTTTCATCGGGTACAACGCGCTTTCCTTTGGGGGTGGAGATCACCCACGAAGCCTTTATGGCCAATGCGCGCGGCATTTGCCGCGATGGTCTGGCAATACAGGACGGTGATCGAGCCTGTTCCTGGTTGCCGTTTTATCATGACATGGGTCTGGTCGGGTTCTTGTTGGCACCGATGTCATGCCAGCTCACCATTGATCTTCTGCCTACACGAGATTTTGCTCGCCGTTCGCTTGGCTGGTTGAAAATGATTTCGGATAATCGTGCCACTTTGGCATACAGCCCCTCCTTTGGGTACGAGCTGTGCGCGCGCCGCGCCCGCACTGCCAAACTGGACCATCTGGACCTTTCTTGTTGGCGTGCCGCCGGCATTGGTGGCGATATGATCCGCTTGCCGGTGCTGGAACGTTTTGCGGAATGCTTTGCCCCTGTTGGTTTTGACAGCAAGGCCTTTGTTGCCAGCTATGGCATGGCCGAGGCCACCCTGGCGATCAGCTTTGCACCGCAAGGGCAGGGCGTTGTGCACGATCGGCTGGATTTGAATGTGCTGGACAAGGAATCCCGCGCCGTGACCACGACCAGCGGCAGTGGTGCACCTCAGCGATCCTTTGTGTTGTGCGGCGGACCACTGCCAGGTCACAAAATGGAAGTGCGCGATGCCACAGGCAAGGCACTGAGCGAGGGAGAAGTGGGGCGGGTTTTCGTTACTGGCCCCAGCCTGATGAAAGAATATTACGGCAATGCCGGCGAAACTGCCTGCGTTTTAACCCCTGATGGCTGGCTGGATACCGGTGACCTTGGCTATTTTCGTGATGGCCAGATTGTCATTACCGGTCGGGTCAAGGACCTGATTTTGGTCAATGGGCGCAATGTCTGGCCACAAGATCTGGAGTGGGCCGCAGAAAACGGCTCTGAGGTCTTGCGTGCCGGTGATGTGGCCGCGTTTTCTGTCGATGATGGCGAAGGCGAACAGGTGATCTTGCTGGTGCAGACCCGGATTTCCGATCCCGAACGGCGCAACTCACTGCTCAGTGGTATTGAAGGTCTGGTCAGTGCCGAATATGGCCTGATGGCCAAGGTGGTCAGCGTACCGCCGCACAGCCTGCCGCAAACCTCTTCGGGTAAATTAAGCCGCATGAAGGCCCGCCAGATGTACCTGGAAGGCGCTTTTGAGCGGGCGCGTAAATCGGCCAGTATACACGCTCCGGGCAACGCATGAGCCAAAGGGGCGCCCCACTGGTTGCGTTAACTGGCGCCACCGGGTTTCTGGGACGTTATCTGGTGGATGCATTGTGCACAAAGGGCTGGCGCGTGCGGATCATTGTGCGCTCAATGCCCATCCATGAACAGCTCGCCCCGCACCGACTGGAACTGGTACCGGGTGATCTGGGCGACAAGGCGGCGCTAAAACGGCTAACCGCCGGGGCCGATGCCATTATCCATATTGCCGGGGCCATAAAAGGCGATGCGGACAGTTTGATGCGCACAAACTATGGCGGCACCAAGCGCATTGCCGAGGCATGGCAACACCATGCACCGGATGCCCGCTTTATCAGCGTTTCTTCCTTCACCGCCCGCGAGCCGCATTTGTCGGCCTATGGGGCCAGCAAGAAAAAAGCCGAAGAGGTGGTGATGGCGCTGAATGGTAATTGGATGGTGGTGCGTCCACCGGCAATTTATGGCCCCTGGGACCGCGAAACCTTAAGCATATTCAAGGCCGCCCGATTGCCGGTACATCCCATGCTGGGCGGTAAAGATGCGCGCCTTGGCCTGATCCATGTGCGCGATGCGGCCAATGCCCTGTGCGCCTTGTGTGATGGGGGGGCAGAGCAACAATTGCTGGAGCTGTCTGATGGCGAACTGGATGGTTATAGCTGGCCACAAATCGTTACCGCAGCCTGTCAGGCGGTATCCTGTACGGCGCGTCCGTTTTATGTGCCATCCGGCCTGATGGTGATGGCGGCGCGACTGAACGGCGCTATGGCGCGTGCCCGTGGTCAGGTCAGTATTTTTGATGAAGGCAAGGCCCGCGAAATTCTGCATCCCGACTGGTCGGCCCGACAAACCCATCTGGTGCCAGCAGGCATATGGGCACCCAAAATCACATTGGAAGAGGGCTTTGCCGAAACGGCAAAATGGTATCGCGAAGCCGGTTGGCTATAACGCCTTTTCATAGACGCGATAGGTTTTATACGCCTTGCCGCCTAGGGTTTCGATCATGCGTTTTACCGGCTCATTATCTTCCAGAATCCATGACATTTCGACCTGTTTGATTGGTGAATTATAAAGGTCAGATTCCAGGGCGTAAATCAGGCGAAAGGGCAGTATCTGGCCCAAAACTCCTTCGCTGAATTTTTTGCGAACGCCCATCAGTAATACCCGCGCCGTAGCGGGGCGTTTGACTTTGAGGCGCCACAAAAGCTTCAACCAGCCAAAGGGTAAAAGGCGCCCATTCAGGTCGCCAATCGCGCCATTTACATCAGGAAGGCAGACAATAAAGGCCGCTGGCTCCCCATCAATATCGGCAAACCATGCCAGTTCTTTACGGATCAGGGGGCGCAATTCTTTGGCCATATGATCCACTTCTTTTTCGGTCATTGGCACAAAATTCCAGTTATTGTGCCAGGCCTCGTTAAAAATGCTGACGATGTGCTTGATGTCCCGGCCATAGTTTTTCATGTCAAACATACGCATGCTGACATGGCTACTGCGTCGTTCGGCCATGCGCCGCCATTTTTCCGGGAATAGAAAATCCGTGCCGCGAATATAGGCCAGCAAGTCCTTGGCCTTGGCATAACCTGAGGCCTCTATATGACCACCCATATAGTCTGGGTCATGGGCCATCAGCATCATGGGCGGCGTATCACGACCATCAATCAGCAGGCCAACTTCCTGATTGATGGAGAGATTAAACGGCCCCTGTACGGTTTTCATGCCGCGTTCTTTTAACCAGTTTTCGGCGGTTTCCAGCAAGGCTTTGCTCACCGCTGGATTATCAATGGCTACCAGCATGCCAAAATGGCCGGTGGTGCTGTCATTGGCTTTGAGCGACATCTGATCGATCTGCGCGCTGATGCGACCCACAGCCTTGCCGTTTTGATGGGCGATCCAGTATTGCGCCTCGGCATGCTCAAAGTAGGGGCTTTGCCTGGGATCCAATATGCCCAGGCGCTCCATTTCCAGAGCGGGGATCCAGGTTGGATCTTTGCCATAAAGATCATTGGGCAGGCGTATGAATGCCTTCAGTTGTGCCTTGGTGGTTACGAGGTCAATGCTAAGGGAGGTGTTCATAAGTTTCGACCTAATTTTCAAGACGTAACAATACCCAGCTGCCGCCCGTGGCAAAAAGTATGGCCGTGGCCCATGCTGCGGCAAACATGGGGACGATATGGGCCTGACCAAGGGAGAGCAAAATGCCGTCCATCAGCAAAAAACTGAACCCGGCAATCACGGCAAACCCGAGATAGCGCGCGGAGGTGCCTGAACGGCGTAGGCCAGCGGCGACGGGGGCGGCCAATAACAGCATGATCAGCGGCGAAAACAGGGTCAGATAGGCCTTTTGCAATTGTAATTGATAATAATCACCAGAGCGCGACCCTGCGGCCCTGCCCATGATCACTTTGCGCGAACCCGACGTGGAGATGTTGACCTCCGGGTTGGCCAGTTCCAGAACCGTAGAGGGGCGCAGCGCAGTATGCCAGCTCATGGCGGACATGGAAAACGTGCTGGAGCCGCCATCATTGCCGATATAGCGGTCCACACCATTCAGCATCCAGGTTCCATCGCCCTGCCATTGTGCATTTTTGGCTGCAATCCGTTCGGAAATCTGCTGGTTTTCATCCAGCGAATAAATAGTCACTCCCTCAAGGTGCCGCCCGCCATCGGTATGGGATTTAATGCGGATAACGCTAAAAGTGGTGCGTGCCCAGACCTCACTGCCCGGCTCGGCATTCTGTGCTTTTTTTGCACCGGTATCGGGTGCCGTGCTTTCCCACCAGGATACAAAAGCCTTGTCGGCGCGGGGGACAATCTGGTCGGATAGAATAAAATAGGCAATGCCGATCAGAAGGGTCAGCGGCACCAGCATGAAAACGGCGCGATAGGGCGTTTGGCCTGATCCGCGAAGCGCAATCATTTCGCTGTTTTGCGCAAGGGAATAGAACGTCAAAGCTGCGCCCAGCAAGGTAGAGATCGGTATCAGGTTCTGCATGGTCACTGGCATACGCAAAGCAATATACTTCAAAAAGCCAAAAAAACCTTCGCCGCGTTCGATAATATCGGTTGAGGCCCCCAACRGGTCGATCAATTGCATGAGCGAGGTGAAGGCGAGCAATACCCAAARCATYTTGAGCGCCATTTGCCGGGAAAGATAACGCGACAGGATCATGGATTCCGGGCCTGATTCTCTGGACGCAGGCGTGCAGGCCATAAGCGCTTTATGCGCTGGGCGATAAAGTCCACAAATTTGAATACATGGCGCAGTGGCATGCCCTGCCCCTGGCCTTTGGTGGAGAAAAACAGCCAGGAACAAAATATCCCAAACACGGCACCCAAACTCCAGATGGCGGGCCCGGGATTAATGATTTGCAGGTCCCCAAACCCTTCCAGCAATTGTATGGACTGGTGATAGGCAATGATGATCACGCCGGTTAATGCGATGCTTTCCCATCGCGGTGACCGTTTGGCCGAAAGCCCCATAGGAATGGCCAGCAAGGGGAGAAAAATAAGCGATATGCCCCGGACCAGACGGGCATGAAACTCGGATTTCAGTCGCGCACGGCGATCGGCCGGGCCAGGCAGGGCCGCCTCACGCCATAACTCGTCCAGGGTCATCTCGCGTTCACTCAGGCCGCGTGGGCGGAAAATGGGGGCATTGGCCGCGTAATCCCGGCTGATATCCAGCGAGCCAAAGCCCAGCGCCGTGGTGCCGCCATCCTCGCTGGTTGGCATGGTAATGCCGTCTTTCAGGCTCAGCACCAGTTTGCCAGCGTCCTTGCGCGCGGTCAGTTCTCCGGTTTTAGCAGTAATGGCGGTTTCCACGGTTTTTTTGCCAGTTTCATCAGGCGTGACCTGAAACACAAACACGTTTTTCAGCTTGCGTCCCTCGGGGCCAACTTCCAGCGCGCTGAGACGCATGCCATTACCGGTATCAATAAAGGTTCCCGGGATGACCTGTGCATCCCATGGGGAATTGATCAAGGCGTGTTTGATAGCGCTGAACGCATAGCGGCTATAGGGCTGGACATAACCAAAAAGCGCTACACTGACGAGCGCCAGGGCCACCCCAACCCCAAGATAGGGAACCGCAATGCGCTGTATCGACAAACCACTGCCCTCCAGAGCGTCCATCTCATTTTCTTCGCACATGCGCAAAATGACGCTCAGCATGGAAAAGCAAAACGCAGCCGGCAGGGCAAGGCCCAGATAGTGAGGAATAAGATTGGCGGCCATGGCAAACACCATGCCCGCGCCGCCGCCGCGTTCTGCCAGCAGCTCAAACAATCGCACCAGACGTTCCAGTAACAGCGCCGCCATCACTACGGCCAGTGAAGCCATTAAGGGCTTGGCCAACAGGCGCAGCATATAGGTGTCCAGCATCAGCCAATGGCCCTGACGTGGCTTTAGCGCCGTCCTGCGGGCAGAAATTAGGTCGGACTGACTATTCACTGGCGCTGCTCAATGGTGTGATGGGGTATGATATAGTATGGATTGAACGAGTTCAGAACCTAGAAAGACTTGTCCCTTTTGGCAAGGTCTGAGGGTGTCACGCACTGTTCAAGATTGCTTGTGCAACCCGTTCCGGTGGCATGTCTGGACTGGTATAACGGTGTACGTTTAACAAAATTTGCCAATGGTTATCGACACGCTGAACAGCATATTCATGCCAGCATCCGGGCTGGTATCCTTTTCCTGGTCCCACTGAAAGCGAAGCCACACCCAGCACTGGTACCGGGCCGGTGGGGCCGGGCAGAGCATGCATGGAGGATTGATGCGTATGGCCATGCAGGATCAGCTCTGCGCCAAATTCAGCGATTATGGCGGCAAATTCTTTTTGATCTTCCAGCCCGCCACGGGCTTTTTGCTTTCCCGCCGGTGGGTGGTGCAGCGCCACAATACGGCACAGATTTTCGCGCTTTGCCTGGTCTAGAACCGCCCCCAACCGTTCTCTCTGCGCTTCACCCAGACGGCCGCTGCACCAGCCAATTGGCGTTTCAATTGCTGTGGAAAGGCCAATGAAAGCAATTACTTTTTTTTGTTTAACATATGGAAATTGTTGGCTATTATTAGTTTCACCGCCCATATAGGGGGCGTAAAGGGCAAGGCCGCTTCGGGCGGCATTTGTGTCCAGCAGTAAATCGTGATTTCCGGGAATGGCGCTGACTTGATCGGGTGTGCCCAGGCCTTGCAACCAATCCAGCGCCCGCCCGTATTCGCCCGCCAAAGAAAGGTTGATCAGATCGCCGGTGACCAGAATATGGTCGGGTGCACTGGCCAGACAATCCTTGACCAGATGATCGGTGATCTCCTTGTGGTGAATGTGCCGCCGCTTGCCAAACCAGGAAAGTGCCGAAAAAAAACGTTTATTCAAAAACGCTGTCGGCAGTCTACAATCTGCGGCAAAAGTGGGTAGATGAATGTCCGAAATATGGGCGAAACGAAAAGGTTGTGTCATAATAGCTTTAAATTATTCCCGGTAGGCTGGTGACAAACATTGCCATGAGGCAGATATGGAGTTACTCACCCTCAACACGTTCGATAAACACAAATATGTCAATGGTCTAGGCCGAAAGTGCGGTGGGTGTGAAGCCGATCCTGTCATCAACATTAACGCGTATCGGCGTTGTACAAAACCCGTTCAGCACGTTGAATCGCAAACGATATGGCGTTGAACAGGTCGCCGCTAATGACCCGGATGTATTTGTGGAACAGGCCCGGCAAACCCATGACATTGCCGGGATTTTAGCACGCTTTCGCGATTTGGGCGTTGAAATTGTGGTCATTGATGGCGGTGATGGCACAGTGCGCGAAGTACTGAGCCAATGCTCCGGCGTATTTGGCGATAATCTGCCGCTGTTTTGCACTTTACCATCGGGTAAGACCAATGTCTGTGCCCACGATACCGGCACCGCTAAATACAAGCGTGATACCTTTCGCCGCCTTCTGGAATTGCGCAAAGCCGGCATTACCGCCCAGCATATCCGCCGTCGCCATGTTATGCGGGTAGAGTGGGAAGACGGCTTCCACCCGCCCGTGCATGGGATGCTGGTTGGCTTTGGCGGCTATAGGGACGCAACCAATCTGGCCCAGACGCATGTGCATTCCAAAGGTCTGAACCATAATGCGGCGGTGGCAATGACTATTTTCAGCTTTTTTTGCGGCGCCATCTTTGGGGCGGATGAAAAGGGTGTGCGGGCCGGTGAAAACATGGTCATCAGCTTTGATGAGCAGCCGGCCGGCCAGCACTCACGGTTTGGAGCTGTGTTAACGACGCTGGATTCGTTTCTGCTGGGGGTGTGGCCCTTTTGGGGCGATGCCTCGAGGGCGGTAAAGTGGCTGGATGTTGATGCACCGCCGCCGCATTTGCTCCGCGCCGTATTTGCAATTTTTACCAAGCGTATAAAGCCATGGATGGAAGCATCCGGCTATCGCAGCGGTAGCGCTAACCAATTACAGATCGAAACCCATAACCCCTTTATTATTGATGGGGAAACTTTCGCGCCAGGACCCACCGGAAGATTACGTTTCACCAGTGATATGCAGGTTGATTTTATAGCACCATGATCAGGGTTCAGGACGAGCTTGACGATTTTATTACGGCGGAGATGGACCAGCCGGTGATGAAAGAGGCCCATTTTCTGGCGCAAAAACTGGCGAAGGAAATGGGGGATCAGGCACAGGCGGTATTGTTTTATGGCTCTTGTCTGCGCACTGGCGATGGCGCGGGACTGATGGATTTTTATATCCTTACCAAAGGGGCATTGGGGTATGGGGATGGTCTGATCTCTCGCGCGGCCCACAAGGCGGTACCGCCCTTTGTACGCTATTACAAATGTGAATATGAGGGCCAGGTTATCCATGCCAAAGTTGCCATCATGACGTTGTCGCATTTTGTGGCGCTGGCTAGGCCCGGGGCTTTGGATATTTCGATCTGGGCGCGTTTTGCACAGCCGACTGCCCTGATTTATGCGCGCGATGACGCAGCCACAGAAGCGGTGCATGACGCCTTGCGCAATGCCATCATGACGGCGATGAACTGGGCCGTATATTTTGGACCGGATGAAGGCGCGCCCGGGGCATTCTGGTGTGCATTGTTTCGCGCCACCTATGCCGCCGAATTACGTATCGAAGACGCCAGCCGCGCCGATTTAATCGTTGAGCTGGCCGCCGCGCGATATGACACACTGTTTCTGCCAGCCCTGATTGCGGCGGGGTTTTTACCCTCCTCCGTTGGGAAAAATACCTACCATGTTCCTATGGAGAATAATCGGCGCAAAGACATGAGGCGCCAATGGCTGGTACGGCGTATTACCAGCAAAAGCGTAAACCTGTTGCGAATTTTCAAAGGCGCCGTGACTTTTGAAGGGCGGGCAGACTATGTGGCCTGGAAAATAGAGCGTCGAACGGGGATCACGTTATCGCTTACGCCCTGGCAACGGGCGCACCCGCTCCTGTCGGCACCACAGATTCTGGCTCAGATGTGGAAAAAGGGTGCTTTTCAGAAGCGCCATTAAGTGCCTTGGCTCCATTGACCTGCAATTTCCCTGTTTCAGTTTTCTTGCTGCCGGACAAGGTGATCAGGCCCAGCTCTTTGCCAATTTTGGTACACACATCAACTGCCAGGGCAATCTGTTCGGGTGTGTGGGCGGCGCTGATGGATGAGCGCAATAAATACCAGCCAAAGGGAGTCGCCGGTGGCAGCGCCAGATTTGTGTAAACGCCAGCATCCAAAAGACCATTCCACAAGGCGATGGCTTTTTCTGCATCCGAGAGGCGAATGGCGATAATCGGGCTTAAGGTAGGGCCAAGTTCGAACCCGGCTGATTTCAGACCGTTATAAAGTTGGGCCGCATTTTCCCATAACTGTTTACGTAAATCCGAGGCCCCGGCAATGCGCGACAGGGTCTTTCTGGCCGAGGCAACAACAGAAGGGGGCGGGCTCGCCGTAAACATGTATGGGCGACTGGCAAAGCGGACAATATCAAGGCCAGGAAGGTTGGATACCAAAAACCCGCCTACGGTGCCAATACTTTTGGAAAACGTGCCGGTAATAAAGTCGATATCATCTTCCAGATCCTCATGCTCGCAAAGGCCGCGCCCTTTTTCGCCCAAAACTCCAAGCGAATGAGCTTCATCAATCAATAAATATGCACCATATTTTTTCTTGACCTCAACAAATGCCTTGAGAGGAACCATATCGCCCAGCATGGAATAAATGCTCTCTACCACAATGATCTTGCTGCCTGTAGTCCCATCCAGACGTTTGAGTTTGCGGTCCAGATTTTCCGGGTCATTATGGCGAAAGCGGATCACCTGTGCATCACTAAGGCGACAGGCATCATAAATGCTGGCGTGGCTGTCGGCATCAATCAACAGATAATCATCGCGTCCGGCCAGTGCCGCAATGGCCCCCAGGTTAGCCTGATAGCCGGTAGAAAACAAAATGGCAGAGCGCATGCCATAAAATTCGGCCAGTTCTTCCTCCAGCCTCTTGTGGCCGTCATAACTGCCATTGGCGATACGAGAGCCTGTTGTGCCGGTGCCTTCGGTTTTCAAGGCTTCAATGGCCGCATCAACGGCGACTTCATCAAAAGTCAGGCCCAGATAATTATTGGTGCCCATCAAAATGGTGCGTTTGCCATTAAGTATGGCTTCGGTCGGAGAGATGATTTCTTCAAATACGATGTCAGCCGGGCTGCGTCCCATGGCTGTCAAAGCCGCATGTTGTTCCTGCAAAGGTGCAAATTTATCGAATATGCTACTCATATCAGGCGGCTTCCTTTTGCAGGACTTCTATGGCTTTGGCCAAATCAGCCAAGGTCTGCACTTCAGCGATGCGCTCCATTGGGATGGATATGTCAAAACTGTCTTCCAGGTCAAAAATAAAATCCATAATGGCCAGAGAATCCAGGCCCAGATCGCGGGTAATATTAGTTTCCGGCCCAATGGTTGCGCTTTCGCCCGCCCGGGCGCGCAAATGGGTCCTGATTTCCAACATAACCGCTTCTGCGCCGTTTAATGTATCTGGTGATCGTGATGATTTCATACCAAACTGCTCTGCCCAAACTGCTTTACCAAATGGCGTGAAAGCGCAGAACCATCCTCGCTTATTCCATGGCGGCAAATCAAGATAACCACCCGTAGCCCCGTCCGCCGAATTCTTTCCCCTAAAGGGAAATTCAAGAATGTCAAATCCTACGTGCTGTTAAGCTATTATGGAAGAAATGTTATGTAAAAGTCCAGTCAATAAAGGTTTCAATCTTTAACAGGCGAATACGAGGAGAAAAAAGACAGTTCGAAGCTATCGCCTCTGTATTGCCTTTTTTCAGGCGATAGCGTCGTTATTTTGACGTTTTTAGAGGTTTTAAGAGATGGCAACCGCACCCATTCCTTTTCCCTGCCAAACACGATAATGGTGCTACATAAACCGTTCGGAGTACGTTTTACATGATTAAAAACCGCATATCAGCTTTTGTTTTGTTTTTTGCCACGTTCACCCTTTATGTCGTTCCAGTGGTGGCTGCACCTGCGCTTCCCGCGCCTCTGGAGGCCGCATTAGTGGAGGCTGAGGTCAGAAATGCCAAAAATGCTGACGCCGTATTTTATTTTCGGCGTAAGATTGTCAGGTTTGGCGAAATTTTTCTTGAAAAGTCTTTTAATCCCGATGCATCACAGGTGCAGCGCTGGGCAATTCTTTATCCTGACTTTGAAAAAGACCCCAAGGGCTATGCCAAGCAGGCCCGCCGTCAACAGCGTAAAAACCTCAAACACAGCAAAGACGATTACGATGCCAATAAGGATTTGTATTTGCCACCCTTGCGCCAGCGTTTGGGCAAGGGGGTGACACTGGTCAGCGAAAATGATGATGAACTGGTCTATGGCTTTGAAATTGGGGATAGTTATTATGTCAGTGGCGAAGGAAAAGGTGCTAATATTGCCAAATATATGAACGGAAAAATTGCCGTGGGCAAAAAGGACGGCATGATACACTGGCTGCATTATGTGGCCCAGCGGCCGTTTCACCCGATCCCCATCGCCAAAGTGAAACAGTTTGATATCTATCAGAAATATGCTCCCGCCTGGTATGGTGGCCCATTGGTCAAGGTGGAGGAGCACAACAAGGTTGCCGGTAAGGCCATTATCCGCAAAATCAGATTTGATGATGTGGTCACCAACCATGATTTTCGGCCGATTGCTAAAAAATAAAGCCGTTACGGTGTCCAGATGTCGCCGCTGAATACCACCAGTGCGCCGGTACGGCGGTCCCACGAAGCCAGCGCCAGATTGGCGCGCTTGGCGGTATCGACGGCACTGGCCGAAGGCGCGGACAGGGTCAGAAGGGCGCGAATGCCGACGAGGGCGCATTTTTGCGCCAACTCGAACGTGCAGCGGCTGGAAAGTAGCGCAAAGCCATTGCCAAAGTCAGCGCTTTGTCTTGCGCCGGCACCGATCATCTTGTCCAGCGCATTATGGCGTCCAATATCTTCGCGTACCATGGTGATGAGGCCGTTTTGATCTACCCAGGCRGCCCCATGGACGCTTTTATTGGCCCGGCGCAGGGGTTGCGCATCGRCCAGCGCTCGGGCGGCCTTGTCAGCCAGAGTGAACGGCAGGCGTAAATCCGTATCCGGCAATTGCGGCAAAGGCCGGATGGCATCCTCCAGACGGTCCACACCGCACAGACCGCACCCGGCGCGGCCAAAATGTGCCCGGCGCTGGCCATGCATCGCCAACCGTTCGGCGCGCTTGTCCAAAATACGCATATGTAGCTCGATRCCACCCTTTAGGGGGTGGATGGTGATATCCTGCAATTCATCGCATTGGTTGATCACGCCTTCGGAGAGGGCGAAACCAAACGCAAAATCGTGCAAATCCTCTGGTGTGGCCATCATTACCGCATGGGGGGTCTGGTTGTAGACCATGCCGATGGGCACTTCGGTGGGCGCGCACCAGTCAATCTCTTGTAGTCCATCCGGGCCTAGGCGAACGACCTTTATCTGCTGGTTGGCGCTTCGTTCAGCCATAGCGGTTATTGCGCCGCGTCGCTGGCAGCATTTTGGTGCTGGTTCTGCCAGTCCGAAAGATGATTGGCCGGGTGCACCTGCACGGCAGTTACCTTGTATTCCGGGCAGGAGGTGGCCCAGTCCGATAATTCGGTGGTGACCACATTGGCCCCGGATTCGGGGTGGTGAAACGTGGTGTAGACCACCCCGGGCTGTACCCGTTCCGATATACGTGCGCGTAAAGTGGTCTCGCCCATGCGCGAATGGATGGCCACCAGATCGCCGGTGCGAATGCCGCGCATATCGGCGTCTGCGCAGTGGATTTCCAGTTCGTCCCGTTCAGCCCAGCGTTGATTTTCCGTCCGCCGCGTCTGTTGGCCAACATTATACTGGCTAAGCAGCCTGCCCGTGGTCAGTAAAAGCGGGAATTTTCGATTAGCCTGCTCTTCGGTGGGGGTAAATTCGGTCAGGACAAACAGGCCCTTGCCCCGCACAAATTCATCAACGTGCATCACCGGCGTGCCCTCGGGCGCGTCTTTGGTGCAGGGCCATTGCACCGACCCCTTTTCGTCCAGCATGGCAAAGCTAACCTCGCTCATGGTGGGGGACAGGCGCGCGATCTCGTCCATAATTTGTGCTGCATTCTCATACACCATGGCATAGCCCATGGCGGCGCTAAGCCCCGCTGTGACCTGCCATTCGGCCATGCCGGTGGGTGAGGTGATGGCCGGGCGCACCCGGTTTATGCGCCGCTCGGCATTGATAAAGGTGCCGTCTTTTTCCAGGAAAGACGTGCCCGGCAAAAACACATGGGAAAAGCGCGCGGTTTCATTCAGGAATAAATCCTGGACAATGAGGCAATCCAGACCGCGCAAGGCCGCCTCGACATGCAGGGTATTGGGGTCGCTCTGGGCAATATCCTCGCCCTGAATATACATGCCCTTAAAGGTTCCGGCGCAGGCCTCGTCCAGCATGTTGGGGATGCGCAGACCCGGCGTGCCGTCCAGCGTCACGCCCCATTCTTTTTCAAATTGGGTGCGGGTCACATCATCGCTAACCGGGCGATAGCCGGCGAATTCATGGGGAAAAGACCCCATATCGCACGACCCTTGCACGTTGTTTTGCCCACGCATGGGGTTCACGCCCACACCGGCACGGCCAATATTGCCCGTCGCCATGGCCAAATTCGCCATGCCCATTACCATGGTCGAGCCCTGGCTGTGCTCGGTTACGCCCAGACCATAATAAATGGCGCTGTTGGGGCCTTGGGCATAAAGACGGGCGGCGGCGCGAATGGTGTCGGCGGGCACGCCGGTAATCTTGGACACGATCTCGGGTGCGTTTTCACTGCGGGCGGCAAAATCGCGCCAATCCTTGAAGGAGACTGTGTCGCACCTTGCGGCGACAAAATTTTCATCGAGCAGATTTTCGGTGACGATCACATGGGCAAAGGCGTTGACCATGGCCACATTGGTGCCGGGGCGCAGCGGCAGGTGATAATCAGCGCGAATATGCGGCGCGCTGACCAGTTCAATTTTACGCGGATCCAGCACTATCAACTTTGCCCCCTCACGCAGGCGTTGTTTCATCGCCGAGCCAAAAACCGGGTGCGCTTCGGTGGGGTTGGCCCCGATGACCATGATGACATCAGCGGCACGCACCGAATCAAAGTTTTGTGTGCCGGCGCTTTCGCCAAAGGTTTGTTTCAGGCCATAGCCGGTGGGGGAATGACAGACCCGGGCACAGGTATCGACATTATTGTTGCCAAAGGCGGCGCGGATCATTTTTTGCACCAGCCAGACCTCTTCATTGGTACAGCGCGAGGAGGTGATGCCGCCGATTGAACTCGCGCCATGCTTTTCCTTAATGGCGTTCAGGCGCGTAGCGGCAAAGGTAAAGGCCTCGTTCCAACTGACCACACGCCAGTCATCACTGATATGTTCACGGATCATCGGTTTGGTCTGGCGATCCGGGTGGGTAGCATAGCCCCAGGCAAAGCGCCCTTTGACACAAGAATGGCCATGATTGGCCTTTCCATCCACGTCGGGCACCATGCGGACCACGGTTTCGCCTTTCATCTCGGCACGAAAGGAACAGCCAACCCCGCAATAGGCGCAAGTGGTTTTGACCACCCGGTCCGGCAGGCCCAGATCAATCACCGTGTTTTCCATCAAAGTGGCGGTGGGGCAGGCTTGTACACAGGCGCCGCAGGAGACGCATTCGCTGTCGAAAAAGTCCGTCCCACCGGCACTGATCACTGCGTCAAAGCCGCGTCCCGAAACATTCAGTGCCAGTGTGCCTTGCACCTCGTCACAGGCGCGCACACAGCGGGAGCAGACAATGCATTTGGCCGGATCGAAGGTGAAATACGGGTTGCTGGTATCCTTGGGGGCGTCCAGATGGTTGGTCCCGGCATTGTCATAGCGCACATCACGCAGGCCCACGCGGCCTGCCATATCCTGTAATTCGCAATCTCCATTGGCGGCACAGGTCAGACAATCCAGCGGATGGTCCGAGATATATAGCTCCATCACCCCCTTGCGGATGCGGTTCAGGCGCGGCGTTTCGGTCTGCACCACCATGTCTTGCACCGCTGGCGTGGTGCATGAAGAGGGCGTGCCCGCGCGTCCGTCAATTTCCACCAGACACAGGCGACAGGACCCCAGCGCTTTTAAGCTCTCAGTGGCGCAGAGGCTGGGAATGTCTGATCCGGCAAGGCGCGCCGCGCGCAATATGGACGTGCCCTCGGGTACAGTGACGGACTGGYCATCAATGGACAGGGTGACATTATTTTCAGATGGCGAGGGCGGGGTGCCAAGGTCCAGCGGTTTTAGATCGCTCATATTGTCACTCCGCCGCCTGTGTGGCACGCGCGCCAAACTCATCAGGAAAATGCTTCATGGCGGATTGTACCGGGATCGGGGTCATCGACCCCATGGCACAGGCCGATCCGGCCACCATAATTTCGCAAAGATCGTCCACCAGCCCTAAATCGGGCGTGTCACTGGCCAGTAATTCTGCCCCGCGAACTGCGCCGATGCGGCACGGCGTACATTTGCCGCAGCTTTCATGGGCGCAAAACTCAAACGCATAACGGGCCTGGGCGCGCATATCCGTGTTCTCGTTAAACACCACAATGCCCCCATGACCAAGGCCTGCGCCAAGGGCGGCAAACGCCTCATAGGTCAGCGGCGTGTCGAACAATGATGGCGGCAGATAAGCCCCCAATGGCCCGCCAATCTGCACCGCCTTGATGGGCAGGCCAGTGCGCGTGCCGCCGCCAAAATCATCCAGCAAAGCCCGCAGGCTGATCCCGAATGGTTCTTCGACCAGCCCGCCATGTTTAATATCCCCGGCGAGCTGAAAACACATGGTGCCGGCGGAGCGCGAGGCGCCCAGTTTGGCGTGCGCATCACCGCCCTTGGCGATAATCTCCGGCACGGCACACAGGGTCAGCACATTATGGATCAGAGTTGGCTGGCCATGCAGCCCTTCCAGCGCGGGCAATGGCGGTTTGGAGCGCACGATACCGGCCTTGCCTTCCAGACTTTCGAGCAAAGCGGTTTCCTCGCCGCAAACATAAGAGCCGCCGCCGACAAATAGGCTGATATCAAAAGCCTTGCCGCTGCCCTGAATGTCTGCGCCCAGCCAGTTTTGCTCCTGGGCCACGGTAATGGCCTTTTCCAGCACCCTGCGGGCCAGTGGATATTCGGAACGTAAATAAATTACGCCCTTGTCTGCCTGGGTGGAAAGGCCCGCAATCACCATGCCTTCGATCAGCAAAAACGGATCGCTTTCCATGATCAGCCGATCAGCAAAGGTGCCCGAATCGCCCTCATCGGCATTACAGACGATATATTTTTGCGGCCCGTTTGCGCCCTGAACCGTGCGCCATTTAATAAATGCCGGAAACGCCGCCCCGCCCCGTCCGCGCAGGCCCGAGACTTCAACCTCATCAATGATATTTTCCGCGCACATACTCAGCGCCGCGCGCAGGCCCGCAAACCCGCCATTGGCGGCGTAAGAGGCAAGGTCGCAGGGCGCATACAGCCCACAGGATTTAAAAATATGGCGCTGCTGGGTTTGTAAAAAAGAAATATCATCCACAAGTCCAAGGTGTTTTTCGTGCGCTCCACCGCCAAGAAAGTCCGCCGCGAACAGGCCGGGCACGTCATCCGCGCTGATCTTTCCATAGGCTATGCGCCCGGTGTCTGTTTCCACCTCGATCAATGGCTCTGCCCAGCAGGCCCCGCGTGATCCAGTGCGGATAATTTCTATTTCTGTGCCATTAGTTTTGGCGGTTTCGGCGATGGCCCTGGCCACCTCATCAGCGCACAGCGCGATGGCCAGCATATCGGCGGGGATATAGATGCGAGTGGTCATACCTTCAACTCGTCCAGCATGGTATCAAGCCTATTTTCATCCAGTTCCGCCACTGGCCTGTCATCAATCAGGGCGGCGGGGCCATTGGCGCAAAGGCCCAGGCAATAAACGCCTTCCAGTGTCAGCGCGCCATCGGCACTGGTCTGGCCAAGCGTCAGCCCGGTTTTTTCGCACATATGGGCTGTCAGTTCGCGAGCGCCCACGGCCTGACAGGCCTCGGCCTGGCACAGGCGCACTACATGGCGACCGGGGGCGGTGGTGCGAAAATCATCGTAATAGGCGATCACGCCCAAAACCTCGGCGCGGCTGCGCGCAAACGTCTGCATTAACGGCGTAATTGCGGCCTCGTCCACATAGCCAAAGGCGTCCACCTGCGCCCGCAGCGCCATGGTGAGCGTCTCGCCCCTTTTATGGGTTTCCTCAATCAACGCCCGACTTGTTTTTTCGTTCCAGCGGGTCATGGCAACAGAGTACTCTTTTTTGGAGGGAACGAAAGGCCGATCCACGCAACATTCACGGTAAATTTGATCCAGATCAATTGCGAGCCATCCTTTTCGTTGTTACATTAGCGCCATCGTATCCGAAGCCACCGCACCTAAACCCAAAAGGGCAGGGGGTGTTGGCCGCAGCGAATGTCTCGCTGCCGGGTCTTCATGGAAACATGCTGGCCTCCCGTGTTTGGAAAGGATGACGCGATGTTACAGGACGCCTATGGCCGTTCTTTTGAGTATTTGCGCCTCTCAATWACYGAGGTYTGYAATTTYTCCTGCACCTATTGYCTKCCSGATGGCTATCGCAAAAAACCGGGRCCGGGCTTTATGCGGCTGGACGAAATTGCCCGTCTGGCCCGCGCYTTTGCCGATCTRGGCACRTGGAAAATYCGCATYACYGGCGGYGAGCCYAGCGTGCGCAAGGATTTTGTSCMRRTYATYGAAACKYTGGCGSMMACGCCCGGCGTGCGCCGYCTGGCCACSACCACCAATGGCTATCGYYTWRATAAAAAYGCCAARACSTGGCGYGMRGCRGGCYTGCAGGCGATCAATGTCTCGGTGGACAGYTTTCGMGCKGAWGTWTTTCAYAARGTYACYGGCCATGAYCGYYTGRYCGARGTRCTTAGCGGTATCGAGGCCTGTCTYGMGGCARAYTATGACGCRGTRAAGATCAATGCRGTGCTSYTRAAGGGCATWAATGATCAGGATCTGGATCTYTTTTTGGACTATGTRAAGCACCRYCCRGTYAGYATGCGCTTTATCGAATTGATGCGYACCGGCGATAATGYCGAYTATTTTAGCCGCTATCATGTGTCGGCCAGTGTGGTCAGCGAGGCGCTGGAGCGCGTCGGCTGGGTGCGTAAAACCCGCGACCATGGCGCTGGCCCGGCGGTGGACTATGTGCATGGCGATTATGTCGGCTCGATCGGCCTGATTGCGCCCTATGCCAAGGATTTTTGCAAATCCTGTAACCGTTTGCGGGTTTCCGCGCTGGGCAAATTACATTTGTGCCTGTTTACCGAATTTGGCATGGATTTTCGGCCGTTATTACAGGCCGATGACCAATTGGACGAGCTGAAAGCCTTTTTAGGCAAATCCTTGCAATCCAAGGCCGTCAGCCATTTTCTGGATGATGGTGTGACCGGCGGCAATCACCGCTTTGCCGACATCGGGGGCTGATATGGTTGTGTTTTACGCCCTATCCTTCGACAAGCTCAGGATGAGGAGAGTTAAATGCGGCCCTCATCCTGAGCTTGTCGAAGGATGGGGAAGCAAACTCGCTTTTATTTTAAGGGCAGCACAATGACTGAACCTCTTCCTGCCGCCTTTCACATGGCCGATGTGGGGGGCAAAAGCCCCAGTTTTCGCCGTGCATTGGCCATGGGCCGCATTCATGTGGGCGCGCACGCCTTTGATCACATCAAAAACGGCACCCTGCCCAAGGGCGATGTGCTGAAAATTGCGGAAATCGCCGGTATTACCGGGGCCAAGAGCACGGCCAACCTCATTCCGCTCTGCCATCCTTTGCCGCTGGACCATGTGGCGGTGTATATTGATCTGGAACCAGATACTGCCTCGGTGGCGGTCTATTGCGTGGCGGCGGCTTATGCCAAAACTGGGGTGGAGATGGAGGCGCTGGCCGGGGTCAATGGGGCGCTTCTCACGCTTTATGATCTGACCAAGCCGGTGGAACCGGCCCTGACCATTCAGGATATCCGTTTGCTGGTCAAAGAAGGCGGCAAAAAGGGTCGCTGGGTCTGCCCCGAAGGGGTGCCCGAACGGGTGGCGGGCATTTTGCCAGATACCCATGATCGCCCGCTGGAAGGCGTGAAGGCGGCCATTGTCACGCTGTCTGACCGGGCCTCGTCCGGTGAGTATGAAGATAAATCCGGACCAAAATTACGCGACGCGCTTGAGTTTTTGGGGGCCGAAGTCGTCTCCGCCGATGTTCTGCCCGATGATGAGGACGCCATTGCGGCGCGGCTTAGCGTGCTGGCTGATGGCGGCGATGTGGATTTGATTATCACCACGGGCGGCACCGGCCTGACCCCGCGCGATGTTGCCCCCGAAGCCATTGCGCGCATTTGTGTAAAAACCGCGCCCGGCATTGGCGAGGCTTTGCGTGCCGCTGGCGGGCGGCATTTGCCTACGGCGTGGCTGTCGCGCTCAATCGCGGCGGTGCGCGCCAAAACCCTGATTGTGGCCTTGCCGGGCTCGCCCAAGGCCATTGATGAAAGCATGGATGTGTTGAAGCCCTTTTTGCGCCATGCGGTGCGTCTGGCCAAAGGCGGTAAGCATAATTGTAATACACGTCCCGGGGGCGCGTCATGATCTCCTATGACGAGGCTCTGGCCCTGATCGCCAGTAAGGCGGCCCCCTTGGAAACAGAGGCTGTCGCGCCCGCCGAGGCTCTGGGCCGGGTGCTGGCCTCTGATGTGGTGGCCACGCGGTCACTGCCCCTTTTTGATAATACCGCCATGGATGGTTTTGCCCTGAGGGCTAAGGACAGCCAGAACGCACCGTGTGATTTGCCGGTTTTGGGCAGCGTTGCCGCCGGGGATGTGCCTGCCATGGCCGAAGGGGCCGGGGCGGTCGAGATTATGACCGGCGCGCCAGTGCCAAATTGGTGCGATTGCATTGTGCCGGTGGAAAATGTCGATGTGGTGCGCGATGAGGCAGGCGCGCCCACACGCATAACCGTCAAAGCCCCGATCACCAAAGGCGCGCATATTCGCCGCGCTGGCGAAGATGTGCTGGCCGGGCAAAGCCTGATCACGGCAGGGGCAAGCTTGACCCCGCAGAGCCTGGCGGTCCTCACCGCCTTGGGTATTGAGGTGGTGTCGGTGGTGGAGCGCCCGCGCATTGCGCTGATCGGCACCGGGGCTGAAGTGGTACGTGATCCGGCAACGGATTTAAAAGGTGGCCAGATTTACGACAGCAACACTCCCTATTTACGCGCTGCCCTGAAGCGTGATGGCTTTGATGCGCAGGTTATCTCTGGCTCGCCAGACGATACAGCGGACTTTCTGGCCGCCATGGCCGCCGCCAAAGGGGCCAGAATTATCATCTCCACCGGCGCGGTCAGCATGGGGCGGCGCGATTTTGTACCCGAAGCTCTGGCGCAATTGGGTGCGCGCACTGTGTTTCACAAATGCACCATTCGCCCCGGCAAGCCGATCCTTTTTGCACGCCTGCCGGATGGCACCTACTTTTTTGGCCTGCCGGGCAATCCGGTTTCGGCGGCGGTGGGGCTGGCATTTTTTGTTATGCCGCTGCTGGATGCTCTGTTGGGGCGCACAAAAGCCCCCGCCATCCGCGCGCCATTGGTCAATGACTTTGCCAAGAAACAGGGCTTCACCATGTTTACCAAGGCACGCCTTGGCCCCGGCGGTATCGAGATTTTATCGGGCCAACAATCCTTTCGCCTTGCGCCACTATTGACGGCCAATGGCTGGGCGGTGATCCCGGCGGGTGTCGATGGGGTTAAGGCTGGCGATGAAGTGGATTTTGTGCCGTTTGAAAGAGGCGCGTTATGCAGGACATAACCATACAGCTATTTGGGGCTTTTCGCCCGCTGGGGAGCATTATGGCCTTGCAGGTGCCCAAGGGCGCCAGTGTACACGATGTGCGCATGGCCTTTCTTGGCCATTTACCAGAGGGCTTGCGCGACCTTCTGGAGGTCAGTCGCTTTGCCGATGAGCGGACAGTTCTGGCTGAAAATGCCATTGTGATCGAAAATTCAACTCTGGCAATATTACCCCCAGTTTCAGGAGGTTAATCATGAATATTCATGTAGAAGTGCGTGATGTGGAAACCAATCTGCTGGACCCTTCGGAGGCGCTGTGCTTTGTCGAATCTGCCGGTCATGGGGCAGGCGCGCTGTTTCTCGGCGCGGTTCGAAATCGCAATCAGGGCCGCGATGTGAAAGGCGTCAGCTATGACGTTTTTGCCCCGCTGGCGGAGCAGAGTTTTACCGAAATTTGTGCCGAGGCACAGGACAAATGGGGGCCGGATTTGCGGCTTTTTGTGGTGCACGGCAAAGGGCGCCTTGCGGTCGGTGGGCTTAGCATTGTTATTGCCGCCGGATCGCCGCACCGGGATGAGGCGTTTCGCGCCTGCCGCTATGTGATCGAAGAGATCAAAAATCGCTCGCCGGTATGGAAACAGGAACATTATACCGACGGTGACAGCGAATGGGTGCAGGGCCATGCCTTGTGCCAGCATGGCGATGAAAGCCACAAGCACGACCTTGAACTTGGGCACGAACATGGCTAGCGCGCCAGCAAAGCCAGCCGGTCTGGTGCTGGCGGGTGGGGCCTCGCGGCGCATGGGGCGCGACAAGGCGCGCCTGCCGATCAAGGGCAAGGCTTTGTGCGCGATTATGGCGGAAACTTTGCGCGCCGCAGGCTGTGATCCGGTTCTGATCAGTGGGCCGGGCGGCATTAAGGATATGTATCCGGGGCAGGGACCGCTGGCCGGTATCCATGCCGCCTTTGATCATCTGGGCAAGGCCGAGGCCATGGTGATTGTGCCGGTGGATATGCCTGCGTTGAGCGCCCAGAGCCTGAAAGCGCTTATAGAGGCCAATGGCGAGGTGGTGCTCTATGCGGGGCAGTCCTTGCCGTTAAAGCTGGCCAATGTGACCCATATCCGGCAAAGGCTGGAGGCGATTTTATCAGAAAAAGGCGGAGACTGGTCTATCCGTAATTTTGTTCGCGGACTAAAGGCGCGCCCGTTGGATGCTGCCGGGATCAGCGCCCGTGAACTGGTCAATTTGAATACCCCTGATGATGTAAAGACATTGGAGAAAGCGCATGAAGCTTAAACTGGAAATGGGGCTGGTTCAGTGCCGTATCAGCCGCGAAGAGGCGCAAACATTACTAGATGATGGGGCCATTAATGAAACCATCACCTTGCCCGGAGGGGCCGGATATGTGGTGGCGATCGGTACGATGGAAGGCTTGCCTGTGCCGCAATTCTCCTTTGATCCATCGGGGCCAAACTTTGTGTTTTATATCTCGACAGAGGATGCCAAACGGCTGGCGACCGAGCCTTTGAAAAAAGGCATAGAAGGTGCCTTCGAACAGGGTTATTTCTCGATTGAGGTGAATGTCAAAGACTTTGCGCCCAAGAAAAAAGCAAAACCGGCGAACCCATGAAGGCGCTGGGTGTCATTGCGCTGTTGATGGGCGTGATCGCCATTATTGTGCCCGCCTTTTGGACCAGGGATAAAGCGGGACTGCAAATCGCTTCGGCCAGCAGCTTCGCGCCGTTTTTGCAAAGCTTGACGCCACAAATCAAGCGCACATGCCAGACGGGCGTGCAGGTCAGCACCGGGGCCAGCGGCACGCTGGCGACCCAAATTCTGAACGGTGCGCCCTTTGATTTGTTCTTTTCCGCTGATGCGAAGCGCCCGGAAACGCTCATCAAAGCGGGCAAGGGGGCAAGGGCGCGTACCTATGCGCTGGGCCAATTGGTGTATTGGAATCCATCAACGCAAAGCCCGGATACGCGCCCTTTGGCACTGGCCGATCCGGCTCTGGCACCCTATGGTATTGCCGCTATAAACAGCATTAAAAAATTACGGCAAAGTTATGAAATATCAGAACAACAAGTAATTGGACGCAACGCTGCGCAGGCGTTTCAATTTGTGCAAAGCGGTGCGGCTGGGGCTGGCCTCGTGCCGCTCTCTTTGGTGCGTGCGGGTGGTATAATAGCGGCGGACTATGTGGTCGTGCCCGAAGACTGGTACGCCCCCATTCATCAGGATGTTGTGGTGCTGCGACCCTCGGCGGCGGCGGACTGTGTGCTGGCCTTGCTGGAGAGGCCAGACGTGAAAGCGCAAATGCAAGACGCGGGGTTCAAGGTGCCATGAGTGCGGATCTGGCAGAACCGATCTGGCTCAGCCTGCGGCTGGCCGGAATGACCACAATTATCTTATTGGGGCTTTGCGTGCCGCTAGGCTGGGTGTTGGCACGAACCAACAGGGGCTGGCGGCCTGTGGCCGAAGCTTTTTTGACCTTGCCTCTGGTGTTGCCGCCCACGGTGCTGGGGTTTTACCTGCTGCTGGCATTGGGGCCAAAGGGGCCATTTGCGCCGCTGCATCTGGTGTTTTCCTTCTGGGGGCTGGTTGTCGGCTCTGTGGTGTTTTCCCTGCCCTTTGTGCTCAGACCTATCCAGAGCGCCTTTGAGGCCATCCCGGATAGCCTTTTAGACAGTGCGGCCAGTTTGGGGGCGGGGCCGTGGCAACGCTTTGCCCTTTTGGCGGTGCCCATGGCCCGACGCGGCATTCTCAGCGCCGCCATCTTGGGCTTTGCTCATACTTTGGGTGAATTTGGTGTGGTACTGATGATCGGGGGCAATATTGCCGGCAAAACCCGGGTGCTATCGGTGGCCATTTTCGATGCGGTCGAGCGGTTGGATTATACCAGTGCGCACATGTTGTCCTTTGGCCTTTTGGGCTTTTCCTTTGCCGTTTTACTGTTGCTCTCGGTGTTAAACACAAGGCGGGCAGTGTTATGAAAGCGGCATTAGAGCATAGCAAGGGCGCGTTTTGTTTACGTGCCAAGGCCGATTGGCCGGATCAGGGCATGACGGTGATTGCCGGGCCATCGGGGGCAGGAAAAACCAGCTTTTTACGTGCCGTTTTAGGGATAGAGCGCGCAGCAGGTCACATTGCGTTTGCGGGTCAGACCTTACAGAGCGCAGAGCGCTTCGTGCCTGTGTACCAACGGCGCATGGCCTGGGTGAGCCAGCATAACGATGTGTTTGCGCACCTTAGCGTGGCGCAAAATCTGGCCTTTGCGGCGCGGTTTGCCGCACCCGGCGGGCCGGCACTGGTCGATATGGCAGAGCGTTTTGGGCTGGCCTCGCATCTGGCACAAAACGCCGGGGCGCTATCGGGCGGACAGAAGCAACGCCTGATTTTGGCCCGGGCACTGATGTCCAATCCGCGCCTTCTGGCGCTGGACGAGCCTTTTGGTGCGCTGGATGCGGAGGCGCGTCACGTGCTGCTGGGCCTATTGCACGGCTATTGCGCGGAGCAAAACCTGCCGGTTTTGTTTGTCAGCCATGATTTTGATACCCTGACCCGGCTGGCCGATTTTATGCTGTATATGCAAGAGGGCCGGGTGATTGCCCAAGGGGCGCTAAACGCCTGCTTGCTGGATGATACTCTGCCGTTTCGCTATCGTGAAGAGGCGTGCGTGGTGCGGCGGGCCACGGTCCGTGGTTATGAGGATAAAGATGGGTTGAACGTGCTGGATATGGGCGGAACGCCTCTGGTGGTGCCGGGGGCGGCGCTGCCCGTGGGCAGCGCTGTGCGTCTGCGCCTTCGCGGCGGAGACATCAGCCTTAGCTGGACCCGCCATGAAGACAGCAGCGTTTTGAACATTCTGCCCGGCACGATTGTGGCGGTCGAGCACACTAACGGTCATACCCCATTGGCCCCGGGATCGGTGAATGTCATTTTGGCCTTAAGCGGCGAAAACATACTGGTCCGTATTACCGAAAAGTCTGCTCGCGCCCTTAGCCTTGCGGTGGGCGACAAGGTCTATGCCCAGATCAAGGCCAGTGCGCTGGTCAGTGGGTAAATTTTACCGTCATACCGTCGAAAGACGGTATCCAGTAGAGAGTTATATCTACCTTCCGATTTTCATCGGAATGACGACACCTGTTGGCATTACATCGCCTCGATAATCTCTTTTAACATGGCGCGCACTTTGGTGGCGGTTTCTTCCAGAGCGGTATTTTGCACCGCCTGCATGGAGGCAATCGGGTCCACGCCGGAAATTTCGACCTTGCCGTCTTCTTTTTGCTGCACAATGATATTGCAAGGCAGCATCAGGCCAATTTTATCTTCGGCCTGGATCGCCTGATAGGCCATTTTGGGATTGCAGGCCCCCAAGATCAGATAGGGGCGCAGGTCCGCACCGATTTTCTTTTTCAACGTGGCGGAAACATCAATCTCGGTCAGTACCCCAAAGCCATGATCGGCGATGACGGCACGGGCGTGGTCGGCGGCTTCATCGAACGGCAAATCCAGGGTCTTGGAAAAATAATAGCTCATAATGGCTCCCTTAGCGCATCAGTTGGCGTGCATTTATTAGACAAATCTTATATAGTGTGTTTGATCGTGGCTGCAATAAAGAGATGCGAAAATGAAACTGCTCAGCATGATGCGTGAACGCGCGGGCCAGGAAGAGAGCTATTTTCAGGCAGCCTTGCTGCGCGAAGATGTACAACGGCTGGAAAAACTGTGCACGATTGCCGAGGAATGCGAAACGCTGGCACGCTTTCACAAAGACGGCCTGTATGTCGGCTGGACCCAGGGCGATTTACGCACTGGCGAGCTGAAAGAAGCGCTTAGCCCATTTATGGAGGCGTTTTACGCCTATGCCCACGGGGACAAGACCCCGGCGCGGGAAGAGGAGATCTTGCGCATCTGGGCCGCGTTTAATCAGCAGCGCATGAAAATCCTGGTGCACTGTTTGTAAAGACAGGTACTACTGCCGCGATGTGACGGTTTTTACCTCTAAAAAGCCGGCAAGACCCCAGGGGCCAAGCTCGCGCCCAATACCCGATTGCTTGAACCCGCCCCAACTGGTTTGCGGCGGAATGGCCACCGAGACATTGTTGTACACATGCCCGGCTTCCAATTGTGCGGCGACCCGTTCAGCGCGCGCGTCGTCTTCGGTGACGATGCTGGCGGCCAGGCCATATTCAGTGTCATTGGCCTCGGCAATGGCTTCTTCATCGGTGGTAAAGGTGCGCATACACATGACCGGGCCAAAGATTTCCTCCTGCCACAGGCGTGAGGATTTGGGCACGTCATCATAAAGCGTTGGCTCAACAAAATAGCCGGTGTTAAAGGCTGCTGCCCGTGCGCCGCCGATGAGGCAATTCAGCCCTTCTTCGCGGGCAATGTCCTGATAGCCGGTAACCTTGTCATACTGCGCTTTGGAGGCCAGCGGCCCCATGGTCATGCCGTCGGTATCGGGCGTGCCCAGCACCACAGCCTTGTATTGCGCTATCAGTTTTTCCGTCAGCGCGTCCTTGATGCTTTCATGCACCAACAGGCGGCACGTGGCGTTACAGCATTGGCCGGCATTGTAAAAGACCCCCTCGACGGCCAGACGTGCCGCCAGATCAAGGTCGGCATCTTCAAACACCAGGGTCGGCGATTTTCCGCCAAGCTCCAGTCCGATATTCTTCATGTCCTCGGCGGCGGCCTTCATGATGAACTTGCCGGTGCGGGTGGAGCCAGTGAAGGAGATTTTGCGCAGGCCCGGATGTTTGCTAAGGGCAGCGCCGGTAATGGCCCCCGTGCCATTGACCACATTGAGGACCCCGGCAGGCAGGCCCGCCAGTTCTGCCGCTTTGCCCCAAAAAGTATCGGTGAAGGGCGTTACCTCGGAGGGCTTAATCACCACGGTACAGCCTGCGGCCAGCGCCGGGCCAAGTTTCCATGAGCAAATTTTCATGGGAAAATTCCAGGGCAGGATAAAGCCCACCGGCCCCATAGGTTCCAGCCGGGTGGAGGAGCGATAGCCCGGAATGTCATACTCAACAGGTGTCTGGCGGCGCGCGTCCAGCTCGTCAGCACGATCGGCGAAATAGTCAATGCATTCGATGCTGCCGTTAATATCGGCCTCGGCCTCGCCGCGCGGCTTGCCGCAATTGGCTATTTGCATGATCACCAGGTCTTCAAAGTGATCGCGAATGGCGGCGGTCATCTTGCGCATATAGGCACCACGCTCGGCACCGCTAAGGGCGCTCCACGCCGGGAAGGCCTCATTGACGGCACGTACCGCATCATCGACCAGTTCGGCGCTGGCCTCGTTAAAATGGCCAAGGGGCTGTTCGGTGCTGGGGTTAATGACGGCGATGCGCGTCCCGGTACCTTCGACCCATTTGCCGTTGCAATAGTTTTTCTCGATGATCACATCCTGCGCGCTCATGGGATTCCCTTTGGCTAAATAAAAATAATATGGGCTGATCATGCCAAGAAGGACAGGGGCAGGGCAAGGCGTGATATGCAGACCTGCGCGTATTTTTGGCCGAATTATTATGCCTTAAAAGGCGATTTCTTGCCTATAGGGTTAAAAAAGCGGTATAAGAACGTGGGCGACAGGCCCAGCCCGGCAAAATAGTGCGGGGAAAGTGTGTACAAGCGTAGGGGTATATAATGGGATTTGTACGATTTTTATTTCGCGAGGGCTCGCCCTTTGTTTTTTCTGTTCTGATTGTGCTGTTTTCCTTGCAGACCATCCCCATTTTATCTCTGCCAGATTCAGCGATCGGTATGTTTGTCGCGACGGCCTTTTCGCTTGGGTATATGGGCATACAAATGGGGCTTTCTGCCTTTGCCCGGGTTGGCAAGGATGGACCAGTTGTGGACCTTTTCCTGTCACTGGTGCCGCTGATTACGCTGATTATTATTGCGGTGCTGGATATTGTTGGCAAAATGCCGCTCAGCTTATTTCAGATGTTGGGCCTTGGCATTGCCGCGATAGTGGTATTGATGGATATTATCTTTAACACCTTGATTTTGTTTAAGATGAACCGTCTGGCAAATGATTTTGTGCAAATGCAATAAGTGCTACTTATAGTTTGAAGAAGAGGGCCGGTGTCACACCGGCCCTTTTTTATTCGCTATTTGACCCTGATAACGTGACCGATTTTTGGGTCGGCTTTGCCATCACGAATGTCGGCAAAAACTTGCGCAGCGCTTTGCATGCCGCTGGCCGGTTCGATCTGCAACCAGTTCATCCCCGCTTTGGCCCAGTCTATCAGCTCAGTGCCGATTTTTTGCTGTAGAACTTGTCCACCCCAATCCTTGCGTCGCCTCAGGGCATGGTCGGGGGCAAAGAAGAAAGTCGGCTTGGCCCCTGGCATGTCGCCCGGCTCTTCAAACTGGTCCCAATGGCTGATGCCCACAGCGCAAGAATATACCAGCGCATCAGCCAGATGATTGTGCAAGTTCCGCTTTACATGGGTATTGCCTGACATGTCGATATAGAGCGAGGGCACATCGGTGGGCAGGGCGTTGATTTCGTCATAGCCAAGGGTTTCATCATAATCGCCAAGGCTGGCCACAAAGTCTTTATTGCCTGTCGATGTCAGGCCAATAATTTTGCGATCCCGGGCGGCGTAACGGGCAAAAAGACGCGCTAGCCCCATGGCGGTCTTGCTGGAGGCGCTGCCCAGAATGATATTTTTCGCCCCAAAGCAGTTTTCGCCCATGAAAAAGTCGTGCAGCAAAAATGAGGTAGCAAACAAAGGCTGAAACAGCATCTGAATGTCTTCGGCGCGCGGATCGCTCGGAGTCTCTGGCCCCAGACGCAAATAGTCATTGTATATGGGCGGCAGTTTGGCGCGGTGTTCGGCGGCGTCGATAAAACTGCCGGGTTTGATCTTGCCCGGGCGCATAGTGATGTGGCTGGCAAAGGGAAAAAAGCCATAAAGCCGCTCGCCAGTTTTGATCTCATCACTGGTCGAGGCGATGACGGTGGCAAAGCCCCATACCGGCACAATGCCCCAAGGGGCCGGGGCGGGGTAGAATTGCCAATAGCCGATAATATCGCCGGTGGCCGCATAGGTGATGTTGTTGGCGGTCAGTGCGAACTTTTCTATGGCTAGCAGGATTTCGCCCACCGCCAATGTTTCGGGAATGTCAGTTTTAATGATTTGTGAGGCGCGAATGTCTGCCTTGTTAAGATTATAAACTGTGCCCTGCATACCTGTTTCCATGCTGTGCTTTGATTCACTTTTGCCAAAGTAGAGCACAGTTTCTGGCAAAGGGCATGTGTCTACAAAAAATCCTGCAAAACCTAATAGGTAGTTGCTATCGGTAGGTGCTGTTCTGTCCTCTGGGATTTCACCGGAATACAAACGGTCTGTCTCCATTTGTAGTGGTTCAGATTAGGTCTAACAGTCGTTTGGGTAAGAAAGGATGCAAGATAAAACATTAGGGGCTGGCCTAGATAAGGTGTTTACGTTTCCAGTTTTTGAGAGGGGAGTATCCGAGACTCTGTGTATGGGGCATGGCCCATGCGTTGAAACGGGTCGTTTATTGAACCGTTCGGGATAAAGAATAGCGAACTGGTTTCTGGCGGCAACCCATTCCCTGACACAGCGGCCCGTTTTTTCGAAGTTTCGTATGGCCAGATAGATCAACTTGGTGGCGGCGTCATCGGTTGGAAAGCTGCCACGGGTTTTGGTGGTTTTTCGGATTACCCGGTTCAGACTTTCAATCGCGTTGGTGGTGTAGATGATTGTGCGCACCGCAGGCGGGAAGGCAAAGAACGGGATAACTTCCTGCTAGGCCCGCCGCCAGCTTGGGGCGATTGAGGGATATTTCTTGCCCCATTCCCCCTCAAACACATCCAGGGCCTTGGCCGCTTCCTCATCATCCACAGCTTGATAAATCCGGCGCAGGGATTTGGCCACAGCCTTGCGGTCTTTCCAGCCGCAAAAGTTCAGGGAATGACGCACCAGATGCACGATACAGGTCTGGACAATGGTCTCCGGGAAGGCGGCGTTGATGGCTTCAGGGAAGCCCTTAAGGCCGTCCACAACGGCAATCAGGATATCCTCCACGCTCCGGTTCTTCAGGGTGTTCATAATGGAAAGCCAGAATTTGGCTCCTTCATTGGCCGCGATCCACAGGCCCAGAACCTTACGCTGGCCCTCTGGGGTGACGCCCAGCGCCACGTAAACCGCCTTGTT